>JARROQ010000081.1:1294-3010 GCA_037383745.1 Sulfurovaceae bacterium | reverse complement strand
TCAGTAAGACTTCTAGCATCTACGCCGGCACCTAGTTCATCAGCACTCTGGTAGTAAACTACACCTTGACCTGTAAATGTCCAGCCTGATGGAGCCGGAGCTTCCACTTCTACTACTGGCTCTACCGGAGCGATGTCTCCGCCCGCCATGATCATTGTTGAAGCTATCACAGATAGCAATAAACCTTTTTTCATCTGAACTCCTTTTTTATTTAAATACACTAATACTATAGCATAGAAATGTTAAAGATTAATAAAAGGTTAATAGAAAAAAGTAAATAAAAAGTTTAAAAAGGAAACAATTGTAACAAAAGCCAAAGCAGAAGTATTTCCAATCTTCTTATGAGTTTATCAATGGCACAAGACATGGTGCTTTACTCCTCTAAAACTATTATGCTAAAATTCGCGCAATATTTACGTAAGGGATGATTTTGATAAATCTAAAAAACTATTCAACACACAATATAAAAAATGACATCCTCTCGGGTGCACTCGTCGCTGTTGCACTCGTACCCGAAGCGATCGCCTTTTCATTTATAGCAGGAGTCTCACCGATTGTTGGACTCTACGGCGCCTTTATCATAGGGCTCATCACCTCTCTCTTGGGTGGAAAACCGGGGATGATCTCCGGCGCGACAGGCTCTGTGGCGGTGGTATTTGTCTCTCTAGGACTCGCGCTTAGAGAACTCTATCCTGCTCTTGATAAAGAGTCGTTTTCCATGCTGCTCTTGCACTATATCCTCATCACCTCTATCGTCGCGGGTTTGATCCAGATGATTATAGGGATGCTCAAGCTTGGGAAATTTATCCGCCTCGTACCTCAACCTGCTCTCTTTGGCTTTGTTAATGGTTTGGCTATCGTTATCGCTTTAGCACAGCTCAAATTTTTAGCCCCAAAAGATCTGCAAGGTTATGATAGTTGGGTAGATATAATATTTGCGAGTTTGAGTGAAAACTATATGATGTACATCATTATCTTTATCACGATGGCTACGATGTATACGCTGCCAAAGGTCACCAAAGCAGTGCCGGCAGGACTTATTGCTATCATCACGATAACGGTTGTCGTTTACTTCGTAGGTATCAATACCAAAGTCGTAGGCGATATGGCAAACCTTCTTGATGTCCCTCTACCCTCTTTTGTGATGCCTGATCTTTCGATTTTTAATCTGGAGTCTCTCTCCATCATCCTCCCCTCGGCCATTATCGTAGCACTTGTAGGGCTCATAGAGTCGCTTTTAACGCTCTCAGTGCTTGATGAGATGGGTGGCGAACGCGGTTCAGGCAATCAAGAGTGTGTTGCACTAGGCATCGGCAATATGAGCTCAGGTCTCTTTGGCGGTATGGCAGGATGTGCGATGATTGGTCAGAGTGTTATCAACTTCACTTCCGGTGGACTCGGACGACTCTCATCCTCCACAGCCGCCGTGCTACTCATAGTGCTTGTAGTGAACTTCTCGGATATCATCAGCATCATCCCTATCGCCGTACTTGTGGGCATCATGTTTATGGTGAGTATCGGGACTTTTGAGTTCTCATCGCTCATGCGTCTAAAATATATGCCACGCTCCGATGCATTTGTTTTGATAGTTGTAACGATCATCACGATCTTTGAAGACCTTGCTGTTGCCGTTATCGCAGGGATCATCATCTCGGCACTTGTCTTTGCATGGAAACACGCGAAAATCTCTACAAAAACTTCACTTGATGAAGATGG
>JARROQ010000081.1:0-1261 GCA_037383745.1 Sulfurovaceae bacterium | reverse complement strand
AAGCTTACACTCAGACACCTCTCGGCTGACTGCAAAAAAGTGCTCAAAAAAGCCGGACCGTTTTGTACTTTTGAAGAAGATGATCCGACCTATAAGGTGGCGGTGAATGTTTAAATTTTAGTGGTTATGCTCTTCGCACTTATCACTACTTAAGCACGCATTGATATCTTTTGGCACAGGCATATTGATATCAAGCAGTGCATTGAGTTTTGCGATATCAAATCCGCAGAGTTTTACATCATCGACCTCTATGAGCGGGCGTTTTATGAGAAGCGGTTCTTTAAGCATCTGTTCTATAAGCTCCTCTTTTGTGTAAGCATTTGGATCGAACTTGCCCTCTTTTATCTTGGTTGCAAAAGGATTATATATCTCCTCTTTGCTAAGCCCCTCAAAAAAAGCTTCAAGGGTCGGCTTATCCCATTTATTGGAGATCATCGAGCGCACTTCAAAGCTCACTCCATGCTTTTTGAGCAGCTCTTTTTGCCTACCGTTGCCTGCACATCCGGGCTTTTCATAAAAGATTACTTTTTTTGGACGAGTAAATACCATGGCTTTTCCTTTAAAAAGGTATATGCAAATCTTATGCCAAAGGCGGCAAGAGAGTTTTGAGCTTAGAGAGTCTCGATGTCAACGAGCTCGATCCCTGAACAATCTTTTTTAAATACCTTCTTCGTCGTCGCATCCTCTTCTGCTAAGACCAAAACATCTGCATAGTCATCTTTGCGCACTTCAAATGTCTGGATATCTTTTTTGGTCACCATTTCGATAGTCGTACTGCTTTTATCAAAACTGATGTCGATATTTCTTTGCCCTGTGGCAAATTCACTCTTGATAGCCCTGATTACCTTTTCATTGTTCAATAACTCTTCCATAGTTACAGAACCGTAGAAGTCCCCCTCACATAATACTTTGTATGATACCAACATCCCACCATCCATTTATCACTCCTTATTTGAGCTAACAATACCCCTTGGCGAACTGATGCAATAGCGCGATTACTACTCATGCTCTCTATCGCATCACTCTTTTGATTGTCCCCAATTGTTGCTAGTTGCTATATTTTAGCAATGATATGTTGAGAATAGCCTTGCTCTCAGGCAAAATGGTCGTTTTGCATCATTTCGCTCGGCACATAGTCGCCCTTATATTTTGCAACAAAGAGATATAATGAGTATATATAAATAAAAGGATAGAGCATGGCAAAAGGTCAAGACGCCAAAAAGAGCGTGAAGAAAAAATCAGAAAAGACATTGAAAGAAAA
>JARROQ010000080.1:0-3453 GCA_037383745.1 Sulfurovaceae bacterium | reverse complement strand
CCTCCCAGTGATACCACCTGCCGGATTGAGAGATATTGATAGCTTTGACTACTTCATCGTCGGCCATACGCCCCCAACCCAATGCTAAATCGACGGGCGAAAGATCGGATTCTCCTCCGATATAATAGCGCTCAGAAGAGAGAACTTTTGCAGTGATTTCAAAATCAGCCAAAGGCGTAATCGTATAATCCTTGAAAGAAAAAGCCTTTTTTGAGGGAGCACTTTGGAGGGGATTAGATTGGGTTGCGCTTAATTGTTGTGATGAGGGTAATGGTTCATTTTGGCATGAGCGCATAATGACCAATGCTACAAAAATCATCAATACTATTTTAAATGCTGTTTTTAACTCAGACACTCTTTCCTCCCGCCATCAAAATAGTATCGTGCAAGGATTTAACGTGCCTTTTATGATCGTATGTCCTCAAGTATTTTGATACCATTTTGTTTTAAAAGTTCTATAGTTTTATCAAGAAGCGTAGGCTCAACCTTGAAGATAAAAGCACCATTTTGCGTGGTATTGATAGTATAGGTATATTGGATATTGATACCATGCGTTGAGAGCAAGGAGGCTACTTCGTTGAAGCTTCCTAAGTGGTTGTCAATCTCTACGGCAAAAACTTCAACGATTTTGAGCGATATGCCTGCATCGTCGAGTATCTTTTTGGCTTTTTGAGAATCATCAACGATAACGCGCAAGATGCCATAGTCGCTAGAGTCAATCAGGTTGATTGATTTGATAGAGAGTTGGTTCTGCGAAAGGAGTGTCGTAATATCTGTAAGTTGTCCGGGTCTATTTTCTAAAAATATCGAGAGTTGTTGTATCTTGCTCATTGCTCTTTCCTTTTATCGATAATGCGTACGGCTTTGCCCATACTTCTCTCAATGCTTCTTGGTTGTACGAGGACAACATGTGCATTGATGTAGAGGTTGTTGAGCAGTGCATGCTGGATCTCTTTTTTCAAGGCTGCCATTTGACCGAGTGAATCAGTCATAATCTCATCGCTAACTTCGATATGAATCTCAAGTTTGTCAAGGTGTCCATGTTTGTCAACTATGATCTGATAGTTGAGCGTTACTCCCTCTGTGTTTGCTATGACGTGTTCTATCTGCGATGGATAGACATTGACACCGCTGATGATGAGCATATCATCGACCCTGCCTACGATAGACTCCATCCTTAAAAGCGTTCTACCGCATTTACATGGCTCTTTCGTGATCGATGTGATGTCGCCGGTTCTATAGCGGATAAGCGGAAGTGCTTGCTTGGTAAGTGGTGTGATGACAAGCTCACCTCTTTGCCCATCGGGTAGACTCTCTCCCGTTTGCGGATTGATGATCTCTATAAAGAAATGATCTTCGAAGACATGCAAGAGATCACTCTCTTTGCAGTTTGCTGCAACGCCGGGACCAATAATCTCACTGAGTCCATACACCTCATGATAATCGATCCCCCAAGCATTTGAGACCTCTTTTTTAAGTCCTTTTGACGTAGGTTCGGCTCCAAATATACCTGCTTTTAGTTTATAGTGACTTAGATAGTCGCTCCCTGCTTCTCGCTCCAAAGTCACGCATCAACATTAGTTGTCTATCAGTCATGCCTGCACTTGCCGGTACTATCGCAGCACCAATCTTCTCCGCACCATTATGGAACCCCAAACCTCCAGTGAAGAGTCCATAGCCATAGGCATTGTGTACGATATCTTTGCTTGTTGCTCCCGCTAGAGTGAAGACTCTTGCCATCACTTCATCCCATACATCCATATCCGACTTTGTATAACCAACTACGGTAGGTTTCCCTGTAGTGCCGCTCGAGCTGTGAATTCTTGCAACCTCGCTCATCGGTACAGTAAAAAGACCAAAAGGGTAGTGGGCACGAAGATCTTTTTTGGTTGTAAAGGGGAGTTTTCTGATATCTTCCAAGGAGGTTATATCTTTTGGAGTGATGCCAAGCTCATCAAACTTCTCTTTATAAAAAGTACTAAGCGAATAGACCCGCTCTACGGTACTTTGTAATCTTTTGAGCTCAAGCTCCTCAAGCTCCTCTCTTTTTGCGCTCTCTATTTCATTGTAGACCATCGAAATCCTTTGATTATATGAATTGCTTATCTTTTCTGTAAACCATACCTTGCATGATAGCGATTACTCTATCATCCTTGCCGTTTATGGTGACGGTGTAGCTGGCAAGTTTATAGTTTTTTTCTACCTCTTTAGCTACAGCGTAGATATGCTCATTCTCTTGAGCGGCATTGAGGTAGGAGATGCTATTGTTTACCCCAAGAGCGAGTGTTCCGTATGAATTTGATGCAAGTGCTAATGCAAAATCTGCGAGTAAAAATATCGCTCCACCATGTGCGACACCGGCGCCATTGAGGTGCTCTTTGGTGATGATGAGTGATGCTTTTGCATACCCCTCATCTATCTCTTCGATAAGTATCCCGTTTTGTGCCGCAAAATGATCGTTTTGCTCAAAAAAATCCCTAATTTTTGCTTCTGTTTCCTGCTTCAATGCCCATCTCCAATACTTTGAAATTTTGTTGTGCCATTTTGGCATTCATCTGCTCGATAGCAGTGCGCACCTCCTCTTGTGAGAAAGGAAAATCTTCGATACTTCCTAAAACCACACCAAGCATAAATACATTGAGTGCTTGGATGGGGAACTTTCCTTGCTTGGCAAGCGCAAAACCATCGGCTTTTGCAGTGACAAAAGGAAGTTGCGGAAAGTTTGTATCGGCATTTGTGACTACTTTGCCGTTTTTGTGTAAAAAAGAGATATTTCTAAGACTCTCTTGCGCTTCTAGACCTATCAAAAGATCGGCTTGATTGGTGTCTATGAGCGGGCTTGAAAAATCACCTATCTTAATATGGCACGATACGGCGCCTCCTCTTTGGCTCATGCCGTGATTTTCTGTCCCCAAAAAAGGGATGTTTCTATTGCCGGCACAGATGGCCAAGACTTTCACGAGAAAGACAACACCCTGACCGCCGAAACCTGCTATCACACTTTGGTATCGCATCTATTTGTCCCCTTTGTCTATTTTTACAAATGCATCTGTCGGACAAAGTGCATCAAGACACGAGCCACAGCCGATACATAAGAAAGGGTCTATCTCGACTTTGCCGTTTGCATTGTAAGCCATAGGCGGACATTTATAGGAGCTTACACAAAGATCACATGCCACGCACTTCTCTTCATCGACCATAACACTCAAAGAGGGTAAAAACTCTTTTGAGCGCTCTTTATCAAGCACACAAAATTCTCTCGCGACTACCACGACAGGACCATCTGTTTGCTCGTAAACTTTTTTGATATCTTTAAAGAAGTCGATTGTTTTACTTAGCTCATTGGTATAAAAATACTCATGGCACGCTACCCCGCACCCCTCGACAACTCTTTTGATATCGATATCTTTATGCTCTCTCTCTGCGGTTGTTTGTCTGCCGGTCATTGCAGTC
>JARROQ010000079.1:0-5561 GCA_037383745.1 Sulfurovaceae bacterium | reverse complement strand
CTATTTTTTGTCTAGCAGCTTGTTCTCAAAAAACATATACCTCTAAAGCGGGGCAAAAAGCCACCATGCGCACTTATAAAGTTTTAGGTAAAAGATATTATCCGACCTATGTTTCCGTCGGCGAGAAGATGAAGGGTGTAGCGAGTTGGTATGGACCAAATTTTCATGGTAAAAAAACCAGCAATGGTGAACAGTATGATATGCATGCAAACACAGCCGCACATAAAACATGGCCGATGGATACCATGGTGAAAGTTAAAAATCTTCAAAACGGTGCGAGTACGATTGTGCGTATCAACGATCGTGGCCCTTTTGTTTCCGGAAGAATTATTAGATTGGGTAATTTCGGCGTCCAAGTAGGAGCCTTCAAAAGAAAAGCAGGAGCTTATATCTTCCAAGAGAAATATTCAAAACTCTCATCACGCTATCAAGTAATCGTCAAAGCTTTTGATGACTATGACGGTAAGCCGATATATAGAGTATGGGTCATGGGCTTTGGATCAGAAAACGAAGCAAGAGACTTCATAGATGATTATGATATTAACGGCGCATTTTTGGTTCGAAATTAATTTATAAAGAGGTTGATGCATGATTGAGGCAAAACGAAAAACAAAAGAGACCGATATAGAGGTAAAAGCAGAGATATATGGAAGTGGAAAAAGCACTATTAAAACAGGGGTAGGATTTTTAGATCATATGCTTGAAGCTTTAGCAAGACATGCACATATGGATTTGGAAGTTAAATGTAGCGGTGATACGCATATTGATGACCATCATAGTGTCGAAGATATCGCTATCGTCATAGCCGAGGCACTCAAGCAAGGGATTTACCCTGTCCAAAATATAGAACGATACGGCAATGCAACGGTCGTAATGGACGAAGCAAGCGTAAGTTGTGATATCGATCTCTCTAATAGAGGCTATATCGTCTATGATATGCCTATCGGAGGGAAAGTAGGTGACTTTGATGTTGAGCTTGTAGAGGAGTTTTTCAAATCGTTCGCTCTTAACCTCCCTCTTACCATGCATATGATCTACAATAGAGGCACAAACAAACACCATATCATAGAAGCCTCATTTAAAGCTTTAGCTGTCGCACTACGCAGAGCATTGAGCCCAAATTTAAATGCAGGAATCCCAAGCACAAAGGGTGTCCTGTGAGTATAGAGCTTATTGTTCTCGATGTTGATGGCACTCTAACGGATGGCAGCATTACCTATAGTGAAAAGGGCGATGAGATCAAATCTTTTAGTGTCAAAGATGGTTTAGCGATCAGCTCATGGATAAAGCTTGGCAGGAAAGCCGCGATTATTACCGGAAGATACTCAAATGTAGCAAGAAAAAGAGCAAAAGAACTTGGTATTGAACAATTTTATGAAGGTGTTGATGATAAAGATGCTACACTCTCGGAGATGCTCAAAACATTTGGCTTAAGTTATGAGAATACTGCAATTATCGGGGATGATTTTAATGACATCTCTATGCTCGAAAAAGCTAAGATATCCTTTGCACCCAACGATGCCGTAACTTATATCAAAGAGTTAGTTGATGTAAAATTAAATAAAAACGGAGGCAAAGGCGCTGTCAGAGAGATGATAGAGTACCTCTTGAAACATGAAAATATCGAAGAAGAATTTATACAATTATGGCGCTAAGAATTGAGTATATCATCGTTCTCTTTATCGTTTTGACGATTCTCTTTTCACTCTCGTTTAATACAAAAAAAGAGGAAGAAGTCATTGCAATTGCAGCAAAAAAAGATTTGCAATTTCAAGATACTATTTTTAGAGAGGTTGATAAAAATTCCACGATAAGTTCGGCTTTTGCCGTTCAGGGAATACGAATAAACAATACATTAAAATTAAAAAATATTAAATTCTCAAATAGTGATATAAAGTATATCATAGGCAACACGGGTACCTATAGAGGAGACATCATCACTTTAAACGGCGATGTTAAAATGCTTGCTACAAATGGATTCTATTGCGAGACACTTTCTCTTTATGCTCTTCTCTCTCTTTATCTATGGTGAGAAGGTAGAGATAAAATCACAAACCATGGAAGCAAATGATCTTACAAAAGAGGTTCATTTTAGCGGCAGTGTAAAGATAAAAGAGGGGATTAGCCGGCTTCATTCAAAAGAGGCAATTGTCTATCTGGATAAAAATAATAAAGCAAAAGAGTATAGAGCCATAGGGAGTGTAGATTTTTATATCAAAAGAGATGGTAATGAGTACAAAGGAAAGGCAGGCGAGGTGAGATATTTCCCAAATACCAATATCTACCATCTCAAGATTGATGCCCATGTTGAAGATCTTATCAACAAAAGAGTTTTAACGGGCAATGATATGATTCTCGATATGAATAAAAAGCAAGCTAGAGTGGATGGCAAGAAAAACCAACCTATAGAGTTTATATTTGAAACTAAGGATAAGTAAGTGCAAAGACCGATTATAAAATCAGCTGTTTTTGTCAAATCTGCACAAAGCAAAAAAGATTCACTCAATGAAGATAAAAGTGAGATTGTTTTTTTGGGAAGATCAAATGTAGGGAAGAGTTCTACTATTAATGCCTATACAAACAAAAAGAGTTTAGCAAAGAGTTCATCAACGCCGGGTAAAACGAGACTTATTAACTTCTTTGATATAGATTATGGAGATGAAAACAGTATATATCCTTTGCGTCTCGTTGATTTGCCCGGATTTGGCTATGCAAAAGTCTCAAAAACCATAAAAGAGGAGTGGCAGAAAAATCTTGTTGATTTTATCACCAATAGAGTCTCCATAAGAATTTTTATTCATCTGCGCGATGCAAGACACCCAAATATGGATATTGACAAAGAGGTTGAGGCATTTATCAAGAGTATCATAAGACCCGATCAAAGATATATCACGCTCTTTACAAAGATTGATAAACTCAATCAAAAAGAGAGATATGCTTTGCAAAAAGATTTTCCGGGCACAATCACATTTACAAATCTCAAGCCGCATACGCTTGAGCCACTTCACAAAGAGGTGCTTAAAACAATTTTTGGAGTAGCATCGTGATTGAGCTTAAAAAAGCAACCTTGAATGATATCAAAGCAATGCAAGAACTTGTTGCCGAGGATGTAAATACCGGCATCATACTTGCGCGTAGTGATGATGAAATTGCAACAAATATTAGATCATATATTTTAGCGAAAGAGGGCGATAAACTTGTCGGTTACACGGCTTTGCATATCCATTCGCGAGATATTGCCGAAGTTAGAAGCCTTATCGTTCATAATGATTTTAGAAAACAAAATATCGGGCGCGCTATGGTTGAATATGCCATCAATGAAGCTAAAAAACTTGGTATTCAAAGAGAGGTGCTTGCACTGACTTATATAGCCGATTTTTTCAAAAAATTGGGTTTTATTGAGATTGAAAAAGATGAAATCCCCGAACATAAGATTTGGGCCGATTGTATAAAATGTATTCATTTCCCGGTGTGCAACGAAGTAGCACTTGTATATAGATTTTAAGGTTTGTTATGGCGGCAGAAAAGCGACGATTTAAAACACCATTAATGTTTGTTTTGGTACTCCTTTTTGTTGTTTTTTATCCTATGCTTATATCGATTCATGTATTTTTTCCGCTTCTCATAGGATATGCAGGCTATATACTTGTCCAAGGTATTTCTAAAAATGACTATCTCTATATTTTTTTCGCATCTTTTTATCTTTTAAATCTAGATTTTAATCTCTCGCTACCTATTACATTGAGCATTATTGCTTCGCTTTTAGTTTATATATTTATCTATACAAGCAAAGAGATATTTTTAAATTGTAAATTATGTCAAATTATTTTCAATATAGTCACTATCGATTTTGTCTACATTTTGCTTATCAATATCTATGACTTTATCTTTGAAACTAAAAGTATCGACATGGACCTCCTACTTTTATATTCGCTACTTATTGATATTATCGTGGCGGTAGTAGCATGAAGTATAAGATTGTTATAGCTGTATTTACAATTTTTTGGGTCATCTTGTTGGGTCGTATATACCAAGTAAGCATAAAATCAAACTATTATTATGAAAATCTTGCAAAGAAAAATAGCCACAAAGTGATACCGATTCCCCCGCTTAGTTTACAAAATAAATAACTCTTATTATAATCATGATTATATAAAGGTAGTTGACTTCATTCCTTACAATGACATGATAGGTGCATATACAAAATTAAGCTTAAATCAAATTATCGACATTGAAGCCGAATCAAAGAGATACTACCCTTACGGTAAATACACTTCCCATATCGTTGGCTATACGGGAAGATCCAATAGAGAAGATAATGACAAAGATGCCATAGTAGCCGAAGTTGGAAAAGTGGGGAAATCCGGTATTGAGAAGTATTATAATGCTTTTTTACAAGGAGAACTTGGATTTGATACGATTAAAGTAAATGCAGTCAATCAAGAGATTGATAAAATTAAACACAAAGATCCTTTAGAAAATAGAGACTTAAAGCTCAACATTGACTCTAGGTTGCAAAAAATGATTTATGAGCGATTTGGGGATGATGCCGGTGCGGCTGTGGTTATGAAAACGAACGGCGAAGTTCTTGCTGCTATCAGCGCACCTAGTTTTGATTCCAACGATTTTGTCGGCGGGATATCTCATAAAGATTGGCAAAAGCTTCTTAATGATGTCGATAATCCATTTACTAATAAATTTTTAAATGGGCTCTATCCGCCCGGTTCGACCATCAAAATGGGTATGGCACTTGCTTTTGAAAAATCAAATCCGGGCATCTTGGACAAAATCGAACTCTGCAAAGGATATATAGAAGTGGGTGCCAATAAACATAAATTTAGGGATTGGAAGTTATCAGGGCATGGTAATGTTGACCTGAGAAAAGCGATACGAGAGAGTTGCGATGTCTATTTTTACAAAAAGAGTATGATTGTCGGTATTGACGCTATGAGTAAAAATCTCAAAGAATTTGGTTTTGGGGTTGAAACAGGTATTGATCTTCCTCATGAAAGTAGCGGTATTATGCCGGATAAAGAGTGGAAGATGAAACGGTATAAAAAACCGTGGTATTTTGGAGAGACGATCAACTCTTCTATAGGACAAGGATACACCCTTACAACACCATTACAAATAGCCCGATATACAGCTGCCATCGCAACATCAAAATTGCCGACACCAAGGATTGTAAAGGATGATAAAGTTGAGTTTATAACTCCAAATTTATCGAAAAAACATCTCAAGATCATACAAAAAGGGATGTATGATGTTTGTAATTCACCGGGAGGAACGGCACTTAGATATATGAGTAATCTTCCTATCAAAGTTGCAGGAAAAACAGGAACAGCACAAGTAGTGTCGCTCCCGAAGGATATACGAAACAAAATCAGAGAAGAGGATATGGAGTACTATCATCGATCACACGCATGGCTCACGACTTATGGCCCATTTGAAAATCCAAAAATCATCGTTACTGTTTTGGTAGAGCATGGTGGACACGGCGGAAGTAGTGCCGGTCCAATCGCTGCAGATATATATAGATGGCTCTACAAAGAAGGGTATCT
>JARROQ010000078.1:0-2840 GCA_037383745.1 Sulfurovaceae bacterium | reverse complement strand
AAAAACATTATGCTCTTTTTCTATTTCGTAACAAAATCTAGGATCTACGCCTAAAAAATTATAAATATCAAGAAGTATACACACAGGGTCATTTTTGAAATCATCTTGAAAATATATCTTTACTCTATCTTTTCCAAAAGTATCAACATATCGCTTTACTTGCTCATAGTAGAGCCCCAAAGAGATATACTGCTGATAAAAAAGATCTATATTTTTATCTTCTTTTCTCTTAAAAACAACATCATCAAAAGAGAAATTAACATATCCCAATCTATAATCCATCAAATAATGCGAATATGCGCGACTTATAGGCTCTCTTAAAAGTATGATTATTTTTGCATCTGGAATGACCTCTTTTATTTTTTGAGGTGTCTTTGGATAAAAAAGATACGACACGCTTGCCTCACCTATAGCTTTTTTCCCTATTGAGCCTGCAAAAATGTCTTTATATCTCTCTAAACTATTTATCACAAAATTATCATAATACAGCTCTTGCTCTTTAATCTCTTGATTTGAAAAAAAGTTAAGCTCTTTGGGATTACTCATAAAAATTTCCGGATGCCGTGAGAGATAATGATACAGGGATGTTGTTCCTGCTTTTGGAGCACCTACTATCATGAAATTAGGCAGCATGAAGTTCCCTTCTTTTTTTGAAAATTTTTTATTTTCTAAGATCATCCACCAATCCTACCATTATCTCTTCTTCAAATTTCTCTTCGCTAAAGAAATTGCTTCTCTTTTGTGCCGCTTTTGATAATTGCATACATTTTTCTCTATCTCTTGAGAGGTCGATTATTGTCTGACTAATCTCTTTGATATTATATGATGATATCTGATAGCCTTCCTGATTATCTGTGACTATCTCTGCAGGACCGCCAACAGGAGGAACGATGGCAGGAATACCAAATGCCATAGCTTCGATTATCGTTAATCCAAATGTCTCTACCCATTCATCAACTCTTGAAAGATTCAATAAGAGATTAGCCTGTTTATAATAAGAGATAATATCTTTTTGAACATTGAGCATAGTGATGTTTTCGGGGATTTTAATCTCTTCAAAATATCTGCTTATTTCATCATCTGTTTTTACATTCAAAATCAAAGTAAATTTGATATGTTTCTCTTTGCTACAAGCCGAAGCAATTTTTATAAACTCAAAAACTCCTTTATATTGCTTCATAGAGCAAACCATAAGTACATTAAATTTTTCTCCATCAAACTTGTATTGAAATGACTTTGCGTCTTGCATAAACAGATTGGGTAAAGAATTATAAATCACTCTTTGCTCAATATTTTCAAACGGCTCTAACTCCATGAATGCTTTGGATACAAAAAAGACTTTTGTGGCTGTCTTTTGGATGATAAATCTTAAAAATCTTTTGAGCAAATTTGGAGTAACCGATACCTCATGGATATGATAGATAACTTCTTTTCCTATAATCTTTCCTGCGAGCGCGGCTCCAAAAGGAAGCATAGTATTGATGTAGATGCATACATCTTCATCTCTATATTTTATTATCTTAAAAATAATAACAACTTGCGAAAGAAGATAAGAAAAAAGTGTCAAAATCCTATAGTTTGATCTGCGATAAAAATAACCCTGAGATTCAGGAAGAGACAAAAACCCTTCTCCTTTTTTATTACCAACAAAGAATTCATAATCAATATTATGCTTTTTGGCAACATCTATAACCTGCAAAAGAACCTTGGGGCTTCCACTATAATCATTGAGGAGATGCACAAAAACTATTTTTCTATCCAACATTGATCCCTTGTGGTATCTAAACGATATTTGAGATTATACAGCATTCCCATAAGTATCACAAATGGCGCATTTATACTATTGTTTAGCCATCCGCCAAAAACAAGCGTCATAAATAAAAGGCTAAAAGCCGTAGCAATCAAGAGTGAGCCTATAATAAGTTGCTCATTGTCTCCATATAACAAGAATTTATGATTACTCATGATAATAAGTAACCAATAAAGAAGGTACAAAAGAAGCCCAAGAATGCCTGTTTTGAGTAAAATATTCATGTAACCATTATGAAAAACGCTAATTTTCCTAAATAAATTTCCAGCTAACTTCATTTCAAACCCGAGGTTTGCGCTTTTGCCAAAACCATAGCCAAATATTTTCTGTTTTATGCCTCCATCATTTTTAAAAGCAAGGTAGCAATGATAAGTTTCGTAGCCTCGCCAATACCAAAGAAAAATAGCAATTATGGCGATAAATGTCCTTAAAAAGTTCAAAATAAAAGACGATAACAATAGAATCAAAAAAATCCAAAATAAAAAAGTATCTATTTTATAAAAAATATATTTTCTATTTATCAAAAGTATTGCCAAGGCAAGCGGGACAATATATGAACTTAACGCCCTGTCACGAAACATATACTTTGTAAAAAGATAGCTAGGATCATAAGCGACACACACAAGATGTATGATTGCAAAAAGAACCCCCAAGATTATCACTATTAGAAAAACTTCGCCCAAATTCTTAATCTTATAGGCCATTATAAAAGAGAAAGCCAATAGAAAAATAGGATTGAGATAATAGGCGATATCTCTCAATATATCCCGGGTACTGTTTTCAAAATCTACCATGACCAAGCCAAGAAGAACCAACATTAGTGGTATCGCATAGAGCTCCAAAGTTTTTGGCAATATAGAGCGATTATAAATCATATATCCAACAACAAACAATCCAATCGGCATAAAAAAATATTTCCAATGAAGGTACTGCCCGAAAAACAAAATCACAACAAAAACAGTAGTAAGGTATAGAATATTTGTGTCTCGATAGATAGAAAATATTTTCAAAATCTTGAGCCTATTTTTAT
>JARROQ010000077.1:0-4871 GCA_037383745.1 Sulfurovaceae bacterium | reverse complement strand
CAACATATTATGTTAGCACAAAAAGAGGATCAATTTATCTTGGCACTTCCTGGTTTTGCTTATTCTGCTACCGTGACGGCACTTTTGTATCTACTACCTTTGATAGCAAAGTTTACTTCTAAAAAGACGCAACTCAAAGAGATAACGGCGACGCTTCAAGAGCCTTTTTCTAAAAAGAGTAGCAATAAAAGTGAATTTAGTGCTTGCAATGTCGTCATCATTGATGGAAGGTATTATTGTAACTTTAGCGGTAAAAAAGAGGGTTCAAGTGCTATCTTAACCAATCTTTTATCCCCGTCGTCAGCCCTTTTATATACAAACCCTCACGAGCCTCCAAAAGACTCAGGAGAGCCGGTACGGATTTTGCTTTTTGATTAGGCGCTTTTTACAGGTTTTGCCTCTTTGATAAATGAGGCAAGCTCTGCGATCGTCACACAACCGGAGAGAAGTGCTTTTTCGATAAGTTTAAAATCTTTTTTATAGTTCATAATATCCCCTTTGTTTTCCAAAGTATATACGAAATGCAATATTTTGTGTAAAAATATGTCAAATTGTCATAATTTTAATAAAAATATGTTACAATGAGACAAATTTCTTAGAAAAAGGAGTGGAACATGGTCGATTTTTCTGAAATTATAGAAAAGATAAAAGATGTAATCTCTTCTCATAAAGATACAAAAAAGATATTCGATAAAGATGTTGCGGATATTTTAGGGATCCCCCAAGCCTCTTTTGCAACGATGAAAAAAAGAAACTCTATTCCCTACCAAGAGCTTCTTGAGTTTTGTGCTACAAAAAAGATAAGTGCCAACTGGCTCTTTTTTGATCAAGCAGTTGATATGCTCAAAGAGGAGACTGATAAGTTTTTCCAGATACGCTATTTTGCAGATATACGAGCAAGTGCCGGAGGTGGAGCAGAGGTTTTTGGCGAAGATTATGAGATGCTTAATGTTGATCGTGCGATTATTGCAAATATGGTCGGATTTAATAATAAAAATCTAGAAGCGATTCATGTCGATGGAGAATCTATGGAGCCAACATTGAGTGATGGTTCCATTATATTTATAGATAGAGAACAGACCAATATCTCAAAAGATGGGATATTTGTAGCTTCTACAACGGCAGGACTCTTCATAAAAAGGATTCGTCAAAGAGCTGATGGGATGGTAGAGCTTATCTCTGATAATAAAGCCTACTCACCGGAGGTGCTTACCTCAGATGAAGTTGCTATCGTTGGAAAAGTTGTTGGCAATATAGAGAGTCTCTAGAGCTTTTATAAGAGTTGGAGTTTTGTTGCGATCTGCTCTATGAGTTGGTAGATTTCATGATAACTCAATGCTACTTCTTTTTTGTGTTTGGTATAGCCCTTAAATACATTTGAGGCATTTATTTTGGCACTAGGTTTTGCTCTTTTGATATGTTCAAAAGCGATAGCTGCATTGATGAGTGCTTTAAGTGGCAGTGATGCATCATGGTCTCTCTTTTTTGTTTCTAGCCAAAGAGGCTCTAATGCTTCGTGTGCCTCAAAATAATCTTCATTTTTGATGTGTCGGCAGTACTCTTCGAGCTCTTTGTTCACACTTGTCCTCTTTTTGTGTTACAATGTTTGTATGGATAAAGATAGTAGAGTTTTCCTTAAAGAACAGATAGTCTCACAGATCGCTCACCTCAAAGAGCAGATAATAAAACTAGAAGAGAAGTGCAAGCCGATCACCCCTGATTGTTCGTTGGGTAGATTGACAAGACTGGAAGCAATGGGTGAGAGTCATGTTGCAAACAGCATACTTGACGAATCAAGGTTGCGATTGACAAGGTTGCAAAACACATTAAGCAGGATCGATAGTGATGATTTTGGCATCTGCATTGAATGTGAAGAGGAGATCGCTTTTGAGCGATTGAAGATTAGGCCGGAGAGCGTTCGATGTGTTGCTTGTGAGTCAAAAAGAGGTTAATTTGAGTAAAAAAATGAGTTGTATTATTAAAGCATAGGTTTATATCGGCTTCGCTATACTCCGAGTAAAATATAACATTAGGCAGAAGTATGAAAGTAGCAATTCCTGTTATGGATGATTCGCTAAAAATTGCAAGAAATGCAGGGCATACACCCTATTTTGCAATCTTTGAGATAGGGGGCGGAATGTTTAAGACCGTCGAGTTTAAAGAGTTAAGAGAAAATCCGAAGATGCAAGATGAAGAGGTCGATGAAGCAGATCATATAGGCAGACATGTCTGTGATGCGGAAGATGATGTTGAGCATGTAAAAGCACATTATACGATGGCAGAAGCGATCGAAGATTGTGACTATTTGGTAGTAAAGATGGCGTGCAAAAATACTGCCAATGCGATGAAGTCTTCCGATGTCAAGATCAAAAAATATAATGGCAACGAGCTTTATGCTCCTCAAGCACTCGGTGCGATAAGCAACGAGCTTTAAGTTATTTAAAAGAGAATCCGAGCTTGCTTAGCTCCTCTTTGAGCTTTGCTTGCACCTCTCCTTGAAATTCCTTTCATTGTATTCCTTTTGCAAGATTGCAAATTTTAATATGATGTATCCAAAGATAGCAGATATAAGAGTGCCAAGTAAAATAGCAAGTTTATCGGCGTATGCGAAAAGTCTATCATCGACAAATGCCAATGAG
Source organism: Sulfurovaceae bacterium (assembly GCA_037383745.1). GTDB lineage: Bacteria > Campylobacterota > Campylobacteria > Campylobacterales > Sulfurovaceae > BN30871. The sequence continues at coordinate 2,232 of JARROQ010000077.1, read as the reverse complement.
TCAACAAAAAGACTCATTGTAAAACCGATACCCGTAAGCACACTTACCCCATAGAGCATAAGCCAGCTTGAATCTCGCGGCATTGAAACAATTTTGAGCTTGATAGCAAGCCAACTCAATCCAAAAACACCAAGCTGTTTACCCAAAAAAAGTCCAAGAGCGATGCCTAAAGGTACGTTGCCTAAAGCTTCATCTGCAGATAAGTTACGCATATCAACACCCGCGTTGACAAAAGCAAACATGGGAAGGATGAAAAAAGTAATCCATGGATGCAATCCATGTTCGATCTCTTTCAATGGTGAGAAATCTTTTTTTGTTTCATCTTTGGCGCTCAAAGGTATAGTGAGAGCAAAGAGCACCCCTGCGATTGTTGCGTGTACCCCCGACTTTAAAACGCTTACCCAAAGAATAAGACCTACCATAAAAAAGATAGATTTTCTGGAAAATCCGAGCCGATTGAAGAGAATTAAAATAATCAACGAGGCAGATGCTATAGAAATAGAGAGCATTGAGAGCTCAGTTGTATAAAAAAGCGCGATGATAATGATCGCTCCAAGATCATCAATAATCGCAAGTGCCATCAAAAAGATTTTAAGCGAAACAGGTACGCGAGGTAGGAGTGATAAAATACCAAGCGCAAAAGCAATATCAGTTGCAGTTGGAATTGCCCAGCCACGCATTGCGGTCGGATCGCCACCATTCAATAAAGTATAGATGAGAGCAGGGACGATAATCCCGCCAATTGCTGCAATCGCAGGAAGAATTACTTGGCTAAAAGAGGAGAGATGTCCCTCTAGAATTTCCCGCTTTACTTCCAGCCCGATTGCTAAAAAGAAAATAGCCATAAGCCCATCACTAACCCAATGATGGAGCGTTTTGTCTATATGAAGTGCCCCGATACGCACCTCTACAGGAACATGGAGAATAGAGGTGTATATATCTGAAAATGGAGAGTTTACCAAAAGCAGAGCGAGCAGGGTTGCAAAGATGAGTAAGATGCCACCTACCGAGTCTGATTTTAAAAATGTATAAATTTTTTGCTTCATTGTTGATACTTATTTGTTAATGTTTATTGGGTTATTTTACAAAAAAGAGTCGATGTCTTGCTTAGTTTATTCAAAAAATCTTGTAAATTAGGTGATGACTGTAGTTATGGTTATAATGAGCAAATAAACTAGGCGACTCTTTCCCTAGTTAGAATCAGAAAATATACCAAGCACTACCGTGAGTACAAGTAAAGAGATATAGATTTTATAGAGTGTCTCATCGCTTGGAAATTTCATGGCTCTATCCTATAGATAATCTCTGTTCTGTTTTTTCTTGTTTGTATCTCCTCGAGATGCAAATTTTCAATCTCGAGTGACATAAAAGCATCAATGCTTGCTGCTTTGGCTTTAGCTATCTCTCTTAAAACCAGACCCCTGTAAGCCTTTGCCCAGTGGCTCACAACCTTACCATCTTTTATAAATTTAAGTGTTGTATAGTTTTTTGCAGGGATATAAAATCTATCATAATATCCGGCTCTGATGTCGAGGATATCCTCATCTTCAAACTCGCTATCAAGCATCTCTTTTATGAGGGGTGCATAGTATCTATCTAGCTCTATCTCTTCTATGGCACTTCCTTGAGCAAGTCTATACTCAGGTATCTTGTTGCCTGCTTTGATTGGACCAAAGAGGTTTGAAAATATGATCACATTGTCATCTATATAGTGTTGCGCGTTTGCATCAAGCGAGTTATACTCTAGATGATCAAATGCCACACCCGTGTATCTTTGCACTGCTTTTTTTGTTTTTGAGCCCAGGGCTATAGCTTGATAGTGGTGTATATCATTCTCTTTTTTGAGTTTAAAAATCTCTTTTGCTTTGCTTGTATCTTGGATGGCATCAGTATATCTTTGGCAGATGTATGCTCTTGATTTAAAAAGTGTTTCAAGCCATAAGGTGCTGAGATCAAACGCTTCATCTCCGCCTTGGCTTTTTGTCTCGCTGGGCGCTAAAAGTATCTTCATAAATCATATTTTAGCATTTTGTTATTAGGTTTTGCTCCTAACTTTACGTGGGAATGAACAAGTATGCATGCCACCTCGGGGGAGGTGGAGCAAAAATATTATCGAAAGCTTTTTGTAGCCTCTATCATATTTTCTAAAGCAGGAATAACCTCTTCAAATTTTCTTGTCTTGAGTCCACAATCAGGATTGATCCATACTTTTTCTTTTGGTAGAATCTCAAG
>JARROQ010000076.1:0-7332 GCA_037383745.1 Sulfurovaceae bacterium | reverse complement strand
AAAAATTATTCTGTTTATCGCTGTATATTCTTTTTTATTTTCAGAAGATTATACTTTGGAGTTAGGAGTAGGCGTAGGTGTTTTGAGCTATCCTGATTATATAGGCTCAAAATCTCAGAATATCGGCGTCTCGCCATACCCATTTGTTGTCCTTAAATATAAAAATCTCACTATTGATAGAAACGGCATCCAGCAAAACATATTTCATATAAATGGACTGAGCGTGAAGATAAGTGGGGGTGGCATGCTTCCGAGCAAAAGCTCAGGTGCAAGAGAAGGGATGGAAGACCTCGATGCAACTTTTGAGCTTGGTCCTACTCTCGAATATAAAATCTACGAACAAGATGGTCTTGATCTCTATCTCACGCTTCCAGTTAGGGCAGTATTTAGTACAGATCTTAAAAGCATAGATTATGTCGGGGTTGTCAGTGATCCAACACTAAAGCTCAACTGGAAACTTGAAAAATTTAACCTTGATTTTGCGATGGGGCCGGTGTGGGCAGATGCAAATTATCATGATTACTATTATGGCGTTGCAACACAGTATGTTACCCCACAAAGAGGCTACTATAAAACAAAAGGCGGATATAGCGGTTTTGCATCTTCGATCGGCATATCAAAAAGAGTAGACTCATTTTGGATGGGTGCTTTTGTAAAGTATTATGATCTTCATGGTGTTGTGTATGATGATAGCCCGCTTCTAGAAAGCAATCATGCTGTATTTGGTGGAGCAGCCGTCGCTTATATATTTAGATGAGATTAACAAAACTAAGCAAAGGGACCCTAGAGTGTGACGATAGAGGTACTTTTGTACACAACCTTACATGCAGAATCCTCTTTATGGCGATACAAAAAGCGTTACTCTCTATCTCAATGATTACAATATTTTTTCTCATTTATTTCTATTTTCTAGAACACAATTTCTTTGAAGTAACAACGATACCTGAAACATGGATTGATGAACTTATCCCTTTTGAGCCAATCTTTTTTTATGCTTATGTCTCTTTGTGGGTCTATTTATCGCTTTCTATGGCAATTATTAAAAACAAAAAAGAGTTCAAATCATATCTTTTATATCTTGCTGTTTTGGGCACCATGGCAATACTTTTTTATCTCTTTTTTCCTACGACAATCATACAAGATATACATGCACCCAAAGATAACATATTGCACATAATAAAAGATATAGATATGGCAGGCAATGCATTTCCCTCTATGCACGTTGCCTCTTCGCTCTTTGCATTTATTTGGCTCAATAGACACCTTGAAAATATGAAAGCGCCGCGCTTTCTAAAGCTCCTAAATGCTCTTTGGTTTCTAACAATCGTATATTCGACGATGGCAATTGATCAACATCTTTTTATAGATGTGGTAGGAGGAGTTTTACTTGGATTACCCATCTCAATACTTGCGATAAAAAAGCTCAATTAGCCCGATATATTGCCTCAAAAGCATCCATTCTCATAAAAGTATCTGCATAAGTTTTTAAAAGATTTTTTTTTGTTGGCTTTTTCGATATTTCTTTTGATAAACCAATTTGGGAACAACCTCAAAAAAGCACCTCCGGCATAACCACTCTTAAATCCAAAAATATCGATTATTGATTGGGGTATTTCCATGATACCTAGCTCATTTGGATAGCTTGGCTCTTTTGGGAAATCTGCTACACCAAACATCGGATGTTTTGCCGGAAATACAGATGAGGAGTAATGCAAGCCATGATGTGCCAAGCTCTCATAAAACCACTTAAGAGATGCGGCATTGACCGACCATGAAGGAGCCCTAAAACCAAAAACTTTTTCACCCGTTATCTGCTCTAGTGTATCTATAGATTTATAAAGGTCATCATCAAACTCTTTTTGGCTCATCTGAGAAACCATCTTGTGTGATGAGCCATGCGAAGCTATCTCGTGTCCTGCATTGTAAAGTTTTTTAATAACATTGGGTTTGTCTCTAGCAACATCACCCAAAATAAAACATGTCGCTTGTACATTATGTGTCGCGCACATCTCTATCATCAAATCTACATTATATTCGAGATTTGTATCTTTAGAAGAAAATTGTAAACCCTCCAAGCCTTTATAGTTTGCATGGAACCACTCTTCGATATCCAATGTCAAGAAGTTAATATCTCTCATGACATAATTATAGCTTAAAATTAACTGCCAAAAAGATATTTTAAGTTATAATACCCAAACAAAAAAGAGAGTGGATGTTTTTATGGTTACATATGATGAGATAAAACAAAAAATTATAGAGGCTTTAAATTTAGAAGATATAACAGCCGATAAAATCATAAGACCGGTATTAGGGATTTGATTGTTGTAAAAAATCTCTCAAAAAAATTTGGCGACAAAACAGTTATCGACGATATCTCATTCTCTATCAAAAAAGGCTCAATTTGTGGACTTATAGGGAGAAACGGGGCAGGCAAAACAACACTGATGAAAATTATGTGTGGTCTGCTTGACGAAGATAGTGGTTATGCCCATATTGATGGACACCAAACATCAAAAGAGAAATACTCAATACGCTCAAAGATTGGTTATGTTCCACAAAAATCAGCACTCTATTTTGAGTTGAGCGGGTTAGAAAATTTACAATATTTTGGCGCAATTTTAGGCTTGAGCGATCAAGGTTTGGAAGCCGACATAAAGCACTCGAAGCAATCGTAAAAGAGAAAGATATCACAATCATCTACACATCACACTATCTAGAAGAGGTAGAGAAGATATGCAATGAACTTATCATCTTAGATGAAGGTAAAATATTGGCAGAGGGGAGCACTTCGGAGCTACTTAAAGACTTTAAGATTGCCGAGATAAAACTAGCAAAACCTCTTGCACTGAAAAAAAGTAAGTGGGATCAGCAAGAACAGATACAAATTACCGCTGCAAATCTCAATACTGAACTTCCCAAACTCATAGAGAATCTTCAAGATAATAAGATAGAGGAGATTCTCTATGGTGGCGGAAATTCGCTTGAGCAGTTTTTAGAAAATCTTCAAAAAGAGCACCTATGCTAAAAAGATATCTGGCAAATATAAAAAAAGAATTTTTGCTAATGAGCAGAGATATTCACACACTCCTTGTTCTTTTTGTTATGCCGGTTGTTTTTATCTTATTGATGAGCCTTGCTATGCAAGACGCATTTTCCGAGCAAAAGAGTGTTACATTTAACACAATTGTTTACAGCGATGGGCAAGATGATCTTGCAAAAGCGCTCATCAAATCACTACAGAAAAGTATCTACAAAATAGCAATGCAATACGAGACAAGCAAGAAGATAGATCAGCTTAATCCTTGGCTTAGTATAGAAGATAAAAAGGAGCTCCTCAAAGATAAAAATAGTATTCAGGAGCAATATATCGGGTATCACGATGAAGAGAGGAAAAAGCCCTCATCGGTACAGCAAAGCGTTCCTGCATGGTTGATATTTTCGATGTTTTTTATCATCATTCCTATCTCAAATACATTCATCAATGAAAAAAGACAAGAGACACTCTCTAGACTTGCGGTGATGAATATCTCTGTGGGTGAACTGCTTTTATCTAAACTCATACCTTACTTTATCATCAACACTATTCAGATGATCTTGATGGTGCTCATAGGTATCTATCTTGTACCTCTTTTGGGTGGAGAAAAGCTGGTGGTACACTTAAAAGATTGGCCACTTTTGCTCCTCGTCTCCTCTTTTGTTAGCTTTGCCGCTATATCATTTGCGCTTGCGATATCTTCTTTTGTAAAAACCACAGAGCAAGCAGTGAGTCTGGGGGGTCTTCTCAACATAACATTTGCAGCGCTTGGCGGCGTGATGGTGCCTGTATTTGTCATGCCACATTTTATGCAATATGTCACCAATCTTTCACCAATGGCATGGTCATTAGAGGGATTTTTAGCTATTTTTCTATATAATGGAGACTTATCAAAGACAATAATGCCTATTATATCACTCGCACTATTTGGGGGAATATCTTTGATAATAGCACGATATAAACTTAAAAGAGAGATAACGGAGGGGTAATGAGAGGCTCAGATGACAAAGAACTTAAACTTAAACTCAAGCAGTTGATAATCAATGCTTGTGAAAAAGATTTTAACCCGGAAGATATAGGGGATGAGGATGTGATGTTTGGTAGCGAAAGTATTTTAGGGCTTGATTCTATAGACGCCTTACAGATATCTATAGAGTTGCAAAAAGCATACAATGTAAATTTAAGCGACAGCAAGGAACTTCGAAGGGTATTTACATCCATAAACGCCCTTGCTGATTATATCCAACCGGAGTAGAAAGCATGAAGGTAGGGATCAAAGAGGCTGTAGCCATTTGCTCTTTAGGCAATAATCAAAACACAATTATAGAGAATATAAAAAGAGAGCCTATCGCAACTCCCATAAGCTTTCAATTCGGTAAAGAGACAAGAACAAGAAACTACAAAAGAATACTGCAAAACAAGATTGACAATCCTGAAGATTTTGATAATTTACTTCAAGATATAACGGGGCAGCTCATTAAAAAAGCCGGGCTCAATCAAGAAGAGCTTGATGAGTGTGCACTTATCATCGGTTCAACCTCGATGAATATCCCTTGCTCTGAAGAGATATATAAACAAAACGGCGAAAAAATGCTCCCCTTCATAGGATATGGTAAGGTTGGTGAAACACTAGCAGAAAAACTAAAAATCGGTGGTGAAGTGACTCTCTTTTTAACTGCTTGCACCTCATCAGCAAGTGCAGTACTCTATGCGCAAAGAGGGATAAAAAACAGAAGATTTAAACGCGCAATTGTTTTAGGTTTTGAATTTTATAATCTTTTGACAATGTCAGGATTTGAAACTCTTGGGCTTATAAGCGAAGACACATGCAAGCCTTTTGACAAAGAGAGAAAAGGTATCATTCTAGGAGAAGGATGTGCAGCTCTGCTCATAGAAGAGATTGATGATACAAATCGATTTCATCTTGAAGTGTGTGGTGGAGATAATACCTGCGATATAGCATCCCCGACTTCTCATCAAGTAGATGGTGTTCTTATTGCTCAAACGATTGAAAATGCACTTCAAGACGCTTCCGTAAACAAAGAAGATGTAACACTCATCAAAGCACATGCAACAGGAAGTTTCAACAACGATCTCGCTGAGGGGAATGGACTCAAATTGGTCTTTGAGCAAACTCCTGCAATCATTGCACTCAAGCCATATATCGGACATACACTCGGGGGGTGTGGCGCTATCGAATTAGCACTGCTCTACTTTACCCTCCAGGAAGGTTTTATCCCACGAACTTTTGGCTTTGATGCAAAAGATGAAGAGATAGGAATCGTCCCAAAACAAGAAGAGATTCAAGTGGAAGATGAGAGTATATGCCTTATCAATCATTTTGGCTTTGGCGGTAATGGAACGGTGCTTGTAACAAAGTATGGGAGATTTTGATGCAAGATATCTATATTGAAGATTTTTCGTATATCTTAACAGATCAAAAAATACCCACCGGTGAGATCAAAAAAGAGCTTGAGATAAAAAGTGGGCAAAAATATAGAAGAATCAACAGATATATCATCCTAGCCCTTGCAGGTATCTACAATATGCCGAGCATTAAAGAAATTGATGAAAAATGCGCCTTACTCATTGGCACAAGAAATGGCTGCATCACTGAAACTATCAATATGCTAGATCAGATACACAACAGCTCTTTGCTCCCTATGCCCTTTACCTTCATAGCCTCTTCTACAAATATGGTCAATTTTCATGTGGCACAATCATTGGGTCTTAATGGAAGTAACTTTACACTCTCCAATAGACCTCGTCTTTTCCATTGCCACTCTAGTCTCCGAGAGACTCACATGAGCATACAAACTCCTCTTCAACTGGCAAAAGAGGCTATTGAGACAGATAGATTGGTTTTTGTTGATGATAGCACAACAAATGAATCTTCTCGTTTTCTTTGCTCAAATAGTACTTTGCAAGCCCTGCAATGCTTAGAAGAAAAGCATTGTAAAAAAGTAGCAATCATTGGGCAAATAGGGAATAGAGAGTTTTTATCTTTCTTTATTGATAGCTTAAGATAAAATCAATATAATATTACTAATTTAAATTTTAAGGATAAAAAATGAGTAAGCGAGAAATTTCTTCTGATGTAGTTATTATCGGTGCCGGTCCTGCCGGCTCTATAGCTGCCGCTTCATTGGCACAAAAGGGGTATAGTGTTAGTATAGTTGAAAAGACACCGTTTCCTAGATTTGTTATCGGCGAATCACTCCTTCCAAGGTGCAATGAACTTTTAAGCAGAAATGGTATGTTGGATGCAGTAAGAAATGCCGGTTATATGGTAAAGCATGGGGCTGCTTTTGAGGGTAATCACAAATTAGAAAAATACGATTTTAGTGAAAATATCGGTCAAACTTTTGGAAGCTCTTATCAGGTAAAGCGAGAGGAATTTGATCAACTCCTTCTAGATGAAGCACTCAAATATGGGGCAACTCTCTATAAAGAGACAGAGGTTGTGGGGTTTGATCCTGAGAGCTCGACATCAAAAGCTGTTGATAAGAACGGTGACGAGATAGAGTTGCATTCAAAATTCACTATAGACGCTTCAGGGTATGGAAGAGTATTGCCAAGATTGTTAGATCTTGATGCTCCAAGTGAACTTGAAATAAGGGATGCTGTCTTTACAAGAATCAAAGAAGATATACGTCCGGAAGATGGAACCGATGGGTACATATATATATTTATCCACGGCAACAATGATGGTTGGATATGGACGATTCCTTTTTCTGACGGTACAACATCGGTAGGTGTTGTCTGTACTAATGAATATTTTAACTCATACGGGCTCAGCAATGAAGAGTTCTTTGATAAAATTATCAGCGAAACTCCCGGAGCAAAAGAGAGATTTAAAGATGCAAAAAAATAGTCCCTGTAGGAAAGGTTGATGGATATAGCGCCAATGTGACCTCGATGTATGGCAAAAACTACTGTCTTGTCGGTAATGCTACAGAGTTTTTGGATCCTGTATTCTCATCAGGTGTTACTCTAGCACTAGAATCTGGTGATAGAGCTGCAATGGTCATAGATAAGACACTCAAAGGTGAAAATGTCGACTGGGACAAAGAGTATGTCGAATATATGATGAAAGGGATCAATGTCTTTAGAGAATTTGTCAATGCATGGTACGACGGAAGATTGCAAAAGGTATTTTTTGCTCCTTTTAAACAGGAGAAGATTAAAAGATCAATATCATCAATCCTTGGTGGCTATGTTTGGGATGATCATAATCTCTTTGTCAAAAATCCGAAAGATTTGCTCAATGCAGTCATCGGACAAATAGAACAAGCCAG
>JARROQ010000075.1:0-2709 GCA_037383745.1 Sulfurovaceae bacterium | reverse complement strand
ATCAAGGTAGAGCTAGATAAAGCCGGCAAGGTGACGCTTGATGGGATCTATTTTGATTTTGATAAAGCTACACTCAAGAGCGAATCACAAAAAGCAATCCTCTCTACTGTGGCACTTTTAGAGCGTTATCCTGACCTTACACTCTCTATCCATGGACATACTGATAACAAGGGAAGTGATACCTACAATGCCAAGCTTTCTAGCGATCGCGCAGCAGCTGTGATGCATGCCATTATCGCACAAGGGATTGATGCTTCACGCTTGAGCTCAAAAGGGCATGGCGAAAAAGATCCTGTCGCTACTAATGACACCGACGAGGGGCGTGCACAAAACCGTCGGGTTGATCTGCACAAAGAGAGTGGAGGAGATAAAAAATCTGTGATTACAATCGACTTTATCAAGCCGATCGAAGGCTCGGTTATTACAGGGAATCGTACCTATCAAGATGGCGCACTTGGCATTCAATATACCAAGCCATATTCTAAAGATAAAAGATATGTTGAGTATAAGGGGACGCACAAATACATTAGCTATGAGATTATGAAAGACGGTAAACTTAATAAGAGTTTCTCTCGTAAAGCAATCATAAAAAATTATGCCAATATTTTAGAACTCTATAATGCTAAGATTGTAGGAGAGTATAGTAATACACTCTATTTTGAGATCGCCGATCGTGGAGATGGTAAAAAGGTATATGGGCGTATCGAGGGATATAGCGGCAGTTATAGCATCAGATTTTTGATCATGGAGTAGTTTTATTGTAGATAGGTGATCATATGAATTTATGAAAATGAGTGAAGATAAGGTATGAAGAGTTTCTAAAACCCATGCAATAACTTTATAGAACTTTCTATATAATGCACATCAAATAAATAGTTGTGTATGCTATCAATACTTTTAAAATATAAGGATTTTCATGTTTTACAGATTTTTTGTTTTTCTCATGCTTGCTTTTTTTATGATTGGTTGCTCCGGAGGAGATAATTCCGCCAAAGGTTTTTGGATATCTACTAAGGGAGATTCTATCATTGAATTTACGCCATCAAAGGCTACGTTGACCCTCTCTAATAAAAGTCATAAAAAATTTACGATGGATTATGAACCTATCGATGCATCAAGCTATCGTCTCAAAAGTGAAGAAACCAAAAATACGCTGATTTTCTCCATAGACAAAGCATCAGCGACTTTAAAAATCGATAGCCCGGAAAATGATGATGCATCTAAAAGTAAATATCTTAAAGCGCCTTCCGTTACAGCTAAAGATATTGTCGGAAAGTGGTATGAAAAAGATCAGGATGGAGATGAAGAAAATATATACATTATCACTCAAAGAGAAGATTCATATGATTATGAAACGATTACTTTGAATCACAAAGAAAAAACTTTCAAAAGAGAGATAGAAAAAGATATACAGTTTCATATAGAAAATGGATTTATATTTGTTGATTTAGATACAAATGGAGAGTCTCAAGGGGATAATAATTATGTCTATTATCTAGCCTCTTTCACAAAAAATACTATGGAATTCATTGATTCCGAAGGATATAAATGGAGCGAGCAAAGATTGGAAGACCCTAGTGATGTAGCAATTCCAAAAGAGTATGTGCTTGCCAAATGATTCGATAAGTAGCGGGATTCAAAATAGTAAATGGGGTTTTTGGGGAACCCTGCTATGGGGTCTTCTTATTGCTATTCTTTATACAATCGTTCAAGTTGTAGTATTTATTATTTACTCTCAAGTAGTTCTTGGTGGCATAACAGAAGAGTTTATGAGAAAAATCGAATACAACGGCACGGCTCTATCTTTGGCAACTTTTGCAACAATGATTATTTGTGGTCTTGCCATTCTAGGAGTGATAAAGCTTAAGAAACATTCAAATCTCAAGGAGTACTTAGCAATCAATAGAATCAGCCTCTCCGATATGAGATACTGGATAGTTGTAGTGATCGTATTGCTTATCGCGACGGATACTTTGACCTATCTATTGGGCAAGCCGATAGTTGTCGAATTTATGACCGCTATCTATAACTCCACAAGTCACCATTGGTTGTTATTTTTAGCACTCATAGTAGTTGCTCCTATTTTTGAAGAGCTATTTTTTAGGGGGTTTTTACTCTCAGGACTTTCCGAAACTTTTCTCAGACCGGTAGGCGCTACGATAGTAACTTCATTGGTTTGGGCAGCGATACATGTTCAGTATGATTTCTATGTCATGCTCTTGATTTTTTTCATGGGTATAGTTTTGGCTACGGCTAGACTAAAAACAAATTCTATACTCACAACAATCATAATGCATGCAATTATGAATCTTGTCTCTACGATGGAGACAATCATATATGTTTCATAGTCCATCGTCTCGATAGCTCCATAGAAGAGGTTATCGAAAAAAATATCAATATTTATACTTTGCCTATGGATATTGAGTGTTGACGAGGCGATCAAATGGTTTAGTAAATTGTTATATGGTTATATTTTTATATTGGATTATAAAGAAAATGTTATAATCTTCATAATATATATTTGCAACAAAAGGATTTCGCTTTATATGTATCAACTTAGTATAATTATTCCTCATTTTAACTCTTCAAAAATGCTAAAAACTCTACTCGATACGATTCCTACAAATAAAGATGTAGAGGTAATAATCGTAGATGATAAAAGCGAGAAAAAACATATTGAGTATATTGAAAAGATATTAAAAGAAAAAG
>JARROQ010000074.1:0-2722 GCA_037383745.1 Sulfurovaceae bacterium | reverse complement strand
CCATTTGAAAATCCAAAAATCATCGTTACTGTTTTGGTAGAGCATGGTGGACACGGCGGAAGTAGTGCCGGTCCAATCGCTGCAGATATATATAGATGGCTCTACAAAGAAGGGTATCTCTCAGAGTAACTATTAAAGCGAGGCTTTTGGTCCGCTTATATATGCAATCACTTGTGATGCCATATTCTGTTGTAACTTTTCAAAAAATTGCTCAACTCTATCTTTTTGTCTCCAGAGCGGATTTTTAACACCGCTTAATTTCATAAGTCTATTTTTCGCATCCTCTCGTGTACCTACAGCATCGATAAGTCCAACCTCTTTTGCCTTGGCTGCCGTAAAGATATGGGCATCAGCATACACTGAAGCATTGGCTACATCAAGTTTTCTTGCCTTTGCAACATCGTTAACAAACATATCATAAGTCTCTTTTGTGATGCTCTCAAGCTCAACTCTCTCAAAATCTTTCCACTCCCGCATCGGTGTACCAATCTCTTTGTATTTTCCCTCTTTAACTATCTGCGGTTTCACTCCAATAGTCTCTAGGAGCCCTTCTACATTGACTCCTTGCATGATTACCCCGATTGAACCGACAAGAGAGCCGGGATTGGCGATAATCTCATTGCCGTAGATAGCACTATAGTATCCTCCACTTGCCATAGTACCGGAAGCATAAACAACCACAGGCTTTTTCTCACTAAGTGATTTGATAGCATACGATATCTCAACAGATGGAGCTACGGCACCACCGGGAGAGTCGATATTGAGCAAAACCCCCTTGATTGCACTATCATTTTTTGCACTATAGATATCCTCGACTATTCTTGTCGCATCCATAATAGTGCCTTTTAGCTCTATCTCTTGAAGATTGGCCGCACCTATATTGTCACTTTTTGGAAGTATAAGCATAAAAACAATAAGTATAAAAACCATACCCCAAAATCTCTCAGATATCCATTTAATAGCGCTACTTAAAAAACTAAACACACTGCTCTCCTTGTATATAAACTTTATCAACATTGTTGGTATGCAAGATAGTCCAAAGTGCTATATCATCTAAGCTTTTTGGCTCATCTCTTAAGCGTACTATGGAAAAATCTGCACTCAACTCTTTTGCAATGATACCACAATTTAAACCTAACGCCTGCGCCGGATTTACTGTGATAGATTTTAAAAGTGAAGCGGCCAACTTATGCAAATCAAGATGAGCATGCAACATAAGAGCGGCTCGCATCTCATCAAATATATTTAGTGACCAATTAGAGCTTTTGCCGTCTGTTGCTAGGCAGTAGGGTATTCTATCCTCTATCGCTTCTATCTTCAATCTATCTTGCCCTAAGAGTCTATTTGATCTCGGGCAATGCGCTATGGAGTGGCTAGAGTGTTGCAGTCTTTTTATCTCATCTTCATATATCTGCGTTGCATGAACAAAAAGCGTAGGATATGCATCAAATGCCTCAAGAAAACTCTCAATATCGGTAATAGACTCTTTAACGCCAAAAAGTTTTTCAAAGAATATCCTAAACCCACCGCTATTTTCTTTGAGCCACTCTCTCTCTTCGCGGCTCTCAAGTAGATGGGAGGTGAGGGGCGTTTTATATAACTTAGCAAGCTCTATGGCCATTCGTAGTAACTTTGGATGCACGGAATAGGGAGAGTGTATCGCTACTGAAGCTTTAAATTTATGGGAATTATAGCGATGTGAAGCCAAAAATCTTTTTTCAAAAGAGGCATAAAAATCATCGATGAATGCTTCATTGCTTCCTATCACTTCATTAAAATAGACCACTCTTTGTTTAGCATTTGTGCAGACTTCTAAATCACTGCCAAAACTACTGATTGCGCCTATGGAAGTTATACCGCTTGCTAACATTGCCTCAAGAGCCATTTCCATAGATTTTTTGTCACTTCTTTTGGCTATCTCATCTCTGTTTGCCATCACAGATTCAAGCCAAGGCATGAACTCTCCATAGGTGAGGGTAGTCTCGTTTGATGAAAATTCTAAATGAACGTGAGCGTTGATAAAGCCGGGGTAGAGGACACTATTTGCTTCTAAGCATACCGCGGGTATATCACGGTAAATATCAGGAATCTCTTTTGCCGGACAGACATCATGAATAATCTTATCAAAAATGATTGCCATATCTCTCTTGTATGTTCCATCAATATAGACAAACGGGGCGATAATAATATTCAAAATACCTCCTTAATATTAATCTCAAATTGGTATAATAATACAACAATATTACTGATATAGAAAGGTCAAAGATGAAAATAGTCGTAATCCAAGGTCCAAACCTAAATATGCTTGGGGTAAGAGAGCAACACATTTATGGTCATATGAAACTTGATGACATTCATGCACAAATGGCAGCAACGGCAAAACAAAATAATGCTGAGATCGATTTTTTTCAAAGTAACCTAGAGGGTGAGCTTGTTGATAGGATTCAAGAGTGCCTCGGTGTTGCTGATGGTATCATCATCAACTCTGCTGCTTATACACACACATCGATAGCAATCAGAGATGCAATCAGCGCTGTTAAGATACCTACCATTGAAGTACACCTCACAAATATTCACCAAAGAGAAGAGTTTAGACATAAATCACTCATCGCTCCTGTGGTTTCAGGTCAAATTGTCGGCATGGGGCCTTTTGGGTATCATCTCGCACTTATGGCTATGGTGCAGATACTAAAAGAGATTGAATCGATAAAAGATACACAAA
>JARROQ010000073.1:0-2927 GCA_037383745.1 Sulfurovaceae bacterium | reverse complement strand
TTTGATTGTTGATGCCTACAGAGAAGTAATCTTTCCAATTGATATGCATCTTATCTTCTGAGATAGCAATCGCAAAATCAGTATAGAGGTCATCTAATTCTTTATAATCTACGACAAAGTGTTTCTTCTTTCGTTCGGTATATTCATCGCCCATATAAGATAAGAGCCTCTCTTTTAAAAGGTAAGTATCGTTGATATCATTTTGTGTCATCATAAAATCAAAAACTTTGTTTGCTACTTCTCTCTTGATCGGGTTATTTGACATGAGCCAACTTATATTGACTCTGCTTTTAAGCGGTATGCATTTGAGATTTATGACAACATCTTTGTGGCGAGTGTCTCTGTATGAGAAATCGGTATAAATGCTGTTTAGAAAGTTGTCTTTCATGATTCGATCGGCTTTAGTGTATATTTTAAAGACATCCGATATCTCTTTGAGATAGACATCAAGCTGCACTATATCGTGTGATCGGCTTGCTTTATCTTTCGCTTTTTCCATATATGAAAAGGTAAGACCTACGATAGCTGTTATGGCAATGATTGCCATCAGTGTAAAAAAGAGTGCTATTGCCTTTCTTTTTTGTGTAAAATATGGTTTTGACATAAAAACTATATTGAGTTTTTTCTTTGGCATCCCACTCCAAGCAATATATTATTAGTATATATAAAATAAAAAATCTAATATGATTATATTATAAAAATCTTATGAAAAATATATTTATAGTCCAAAGTTTATATAATTATGACTATGTTGTGTAAGAATATTTCTATTATAATCTATCAGTTTATTTTAGCAAACAAAAAGGTTTATTGTATGAAAAAAACAAGCAGAAAAGCTTTTTCTCTTTTAGAATTGTTAGTTGTCATCTTGATACTTGGGATTCTTGCAGCATTTGTAGCTCCAAATCTCATAGGTAAAGGAGAGCAAGCAAAAAGAGATATGGTGTGCGTACAAATGGAGTCAATCGCCAATACATTAAAAATGTTCAAACTTGATAATGGTATGTATCCATCTACAGACGAGGGGTTGCAGATACTGCTTAGCAATACCGATCCTCAAAAATACCCAACATATCCTTCAAAACCGTATATGGAGAAGATGCCAAAAGACTCTTGGCAACATCCTTTTGTTTATCTTAGTGAAGGTGATAGCTTTGAGCTTATAAGTCTAGGAGGCGATAGAAAAGAGGGCGGTGATGGTGATGGCACAGATATCTTCTACTCGGCATGCAACAAATAGTAACTAAAAAGATTCGATGTAAAAGTTCTCAGGCTTTTACACTTATCGAACTTCTTATTGTTATCTTTTTGATTTCTCTCCTGTATGGTCTTGCTTTTGGGTATTTTGTAAATCCTGAGAAAAAAGCAGGTGACATACTCTCTCTCAAAGAGGATATTTTGCGCGCATCACACGATGCTAAGCGCCTTGTTTGTACTAACGAATGCAGCGAGTGTTTTATCGTGTCTCATGCCGGAGTTATCAAGTATGCAGACAGTGGACTCCTGGAGGGTGCAGAGGTCTTTTATATTGATGAAAATGAGAGGCTAGAGAATGTAGTCTATGATCAAAAGTTTCAAGACCAAGATATCTGTTTGGAATATGATATTCACGGTAACGGAAGCGCAACACAGCTTATAGTCAAAACAAATCGAGGTGTCTATCTCTTGGCGGCATATCCAAATAAAAGTCAAAAATTTGATTCACTCGAAGATGCGCAAAAAGCTTGGCTTTTGGGTGTGAGCGAAACTCGCTCGGAAGGGATACGCTAAGATGAAAAACTTTAAAGATGGATTTACGCTCATAGAAGTTTTGGTCTCAGTGATGCTGATCTCTATCGTGATATTGGGGCTTATGAAGATAAACTCACAGACTCAAGATATGACTATCTATATCACCCAAAGAGAAAAGGCTGTATGGGTTGATTCGCTTTTTTTGTATGATGATATCAAAGAGCAAGCCGACAAAGAGATAAATGCGTATGATATGCTTTTAAAAAGATACAAGCTAAGTAATGACGAGAGTATCTCTATACTTAAAGAGGCACAAAGAAAGATCTATATAGAAGAGCAAATAGAAGATGAAAATACTTCCAAGGAACGCATCTTTGATGTGGATCAGGTTAAACTTGGAGGTGATTTTGCTTCTCTCTTTTATCTCATGCGATTGCAAGGGGATGTCGCAAAGTAGTTTTGCTTGAGATTTATATTTTCTGATTAAATCACAAAAACTTCATATAATCATCAATATTTATAAATCATTTAAGTAAGCATTGATTTTAGAAATATTATAATTTCTTAAGATTTTATAAAGATTGGGGTTGCTTTCTCTAACTTCTTATACCATAATCGATTTATTTATAGGGGATATCTATCATGAAATACTTTTTTAAAACCATGGTTGTTCTTTTTTCACTATTTTTTATAGTTGTACATTCTAATGCAGGAGAAAACCAAGGAATACATCCGGGAGACTTAGTCACACTTCAAGGAAGCAGCTCTTCTACTTTTTGGAATGATAGGATTATCAGTTATCAATGGAAGCAGATAAGTGGTCCTACGGTAACGCTACAAAATGCTAATAGTGCAGTAGCTACATTTATAGCGCCCGAGGTGAGTGAATCGACAACATTAAAATTTCAACTTATCAAGAAGAAACTTTTTACTAATGTTACCGAGACTGTAACAATCACAGTATTGCCAAATGCTAACCAAAACCAACCGCCTGTTGCCATCATCGATGCAAATGCCACAGAGGTAAATATCAATGAACAGATACAACTCTCAGCAGCAAACAGCAGTGATAGTGATGGAGAGATAGCAAGCTATGCTTGGTATGATGAAACAGATACCCTTATAGGCTCAACCCGGGAGATAACCTATGCATTTCAAGAGGTAGGAACACATACGCTAAAACTCACAGTTACCGA
>JARROQ010000072.1:0-3190 GCA_037383745.1 Sulfurovaceae bacterium | reverse complement strand
TATCTTTTGGTTTGGTTTGTGTTGTCTAACGAAGGTTATCAATATAAAACATTCCAAAGATGTATTCGAACCATCTTTCATGTGGGCATTATAGCCGAATTATATACCAATAACAAGGGCAGGCATCATTTTTGTGATAATATCCATAAATATAGGTGTATTTTATATAAATTAGAAAAATATTTATTTTATTATTGAGGTGAATATTGCTATGATGATAAGGATTAAAAGTATTCTCTCTTTGAACACTAGATATGACAGCATTGATGAAAAATTACGATTGGGGAAATATGGCAAATAGAAAAAAGTTATTTTTAATACTTGGTATTGTTTTTTTGCTCTTAATAATATTTGGATTTTATAAGCAATACAGTTTTAACAAGCCAGATATTTTATTTGAGTCGCATCTAACAAAAGCAGGAGTGACTGAAGAATTTAAATTATCTACTAAACAAAAAGGTTATATTATTGGATTAGCAGTTAATGAAAAGTCTTTTTCTTGGTGGAAAATAGTTGATGGAAAATATATAGCTGTTGACGGTAATTATACGATTGAATATTATAAAGATAATAAACTCGACAAAAAAGAGATAATCAACAGAATGAGTCTTTCGAAATTATATGGCAATCTTTATCATATATCCGGCAGTAGTTCTTTAAGTTCGTGGAAACAAATTACTTTAGGGGAATTGAAAAAAGCTGGAGATTATAAAATTAAAATTACTGTTATTAGACCAGAAAGCTCTTTGTCTGATTTTAAAGGGACGCTCTATTTTTTTGCAGATAAATCAAATGAAAAATTGATGCAAAAAATGAATAGCTATAATACACCTGAGAAAAAAGCCGCAAATAAAAGAGAAAGGCTATTGAAAAACCTCATTGATGTTAATGAAACCAATCAACTTCTTATTCCGTTGAGAGAAGCACTAGATATGCATGATTTTGAAAAAATCAAAGAAATTATCAATGCAGATAATAATATTAGCATCAATAAGGATATGGTATTTCAACGAAGAGCTCTAGATTATGCTGCTTTCGAAAATGATATCAAAACAGTTCAATATTTGATTGACAATGGAGCAGATATTCATCACAAAGATGAGCTAGGCAAAAATGCTTTAGCTTATGCCATAGAAAACAATGCTACTAAAACAGCAAAATTATTAATAGATAGCGGTATAGATGTAAAAGAAGTAGAGTTTGTGCAAAACTATTTACAGCATAGACTGAAAGGAAAATATCTTCCAAAGACTACAGTTATGTCCCCGCTACAATATACTGCCGGAAATGCACTTTTTGAAATGACTGAATTGCTCTTAAAACATGGGATGAAAGATAATATTATAGAATGGCAAGCCCATAATATAAATATATATACATATCTATATTATAGAACAACTATGAATACAACAGAAAAAACAAGAATGTTGAAACTTCTGAATGAATACAAAATAGAAGTAGAAAATCTCAATAAACAAAAATAATTATTTAAATAAAGGAGAAGAATATGGCGGTACAGAGTTTAAGGGTATAGGGAGGTAGGATAATGGATAACAAACATAGATCACTCATATACAAACCGGACTTTATACGCACTCTAGAATCCTACATCGTGAGTCACTTCTCTTGGCATCCAAATGTGATATCAAGCATCAAACTTTTTGTTTTAACCCCGATATTTGGATATATGCTTTTTCATAGTGATGAGTTTGCGCATATAAAAACCATACTCATCTTTCTTTTTTTACTCTTCTGCTTTTTTGATTATCTCGATGGCATCATGGCAAGAGAGCATAACCTTGAGACGAAATTTGGCAGAATCTTTGACCGTTTTACGGACTATCCTCTTCTATTTTTGATCTCATGGTATGCCATAGGCGAGATCCCTCTCTATCTCATCTTGGCTAAACTCACCATAGACCTTATACTTTTTGTCCAATACATCTTCACACAAGGCACCACGGAAAATCGTATACGCACGACTATCTCTTATGTGGTACTCCTTGGTATGCTAGCGGCGAGTCAGCAGTGGGGTGAGGCATGGCTGAAAGTCGAGTATGTGGAGTGGCTACTCTATCTCAATATCGCTTTTTCTTTTATCGTGATCCTTCACAATGCCAAGGTATTGCAAAAACGATTTATCGCTGATGCTATCTCGGGAGTCAATCTACTTTGTGGTTTAGGGAGCATCTATTTTGCCTATCACGACAAGCTAGAGATGAGTCTTTTGCTACTTATCCTGGGCGGTCTTTTTGATGGATTTGATGGGGCGGCTGCGAGAAGATGGGGCGGGACACGCTGGGGTATCTACTCTGATGATGTTGCTGATGGTGTCAACTATGGTATAGCACCTGGTTTTGCACTCTACTTTGCGCTTGGATCAGATGTGATCTCTATGAGTGTAGGGCTCTTTTATACTATTTTTACGCTCTCTCGCCTTGTCTACTTCACGCTCAACAAAGACAATGCTGACCCCGCATACTTCTCAGGTGTGCCAAGTACAGCCGGTGGTCTCATCGTGTTGTGTGCCCTGATACTTTTTGCTCAATATCCTGTGCTTGTCGGTCTTTTTGTGGGTATCGCTACGATGCAGATGGTCTCTTTTGATACGCATTACAAACATTTGGGTCGTGCATTTTCAGAAGGCAAAAAACGCTACAAATTTGGCTTGCCACTCTACTCTTTGGCACTCATCATAGGAGCATTCTTTTGGGGTGTGTCCACTTCTGTAGCCTTATTGTTGGTACTTATCTTGTTTTATGGTTTTACGCCTTTGTATTTGCATTTTAAGGGCGTTGTGAAGACTTAAATCCTATTTTACCAACAGGAGAGGATAATCACTTTCTCGTCATCTTGATAAGGATGAGAAAAATAATAAAATTGATTGAAAAGCTATTTAATAAAAATTATATATGTTTTTGGTAAAATATATCATTTCAAAAATTATCACAAAGGTTGATCTATGCCAAGCATTGTTGTTAAAGAACCCGCAAAAGTAGCTATGAATGTAAAAGATAAAAAAGATTCTGAGGTTAAAGAGACCAAAGAAGTGAAGAGTGAAGAGGTAAAAGAAGCCAAGGAGACACACGAAGTCAAGCACGAAGTTACTCAACATACAGAAGAAGCAAGTACTACTACCGGAGATGTTACCGTCAATACAGGATCTGCCGCAGGAGGAGTTTCCGGTTGG
>JARROQ010000071.1:0-5105 GCA_037383745.1 Sulfurovaceae bacterium | reverse complement strand
CTTTTACTGCTCATCTTGGGTGGTCTTTTTGATGGATTTGATGGAGCGGCTGCGAGAAGGTGGGGTGGGACACGCTGGGGTGTCTACTCTGATGATGTTGCTGATGGTGTCAACTATGGTATAGCACCTGGTTTTGCACTCTACTTTGCACTCGGATCAGATATGATATCTATGAGTGTAGGACTTTTTTATACCCTTTTTACGCTCTCTCGCCTTGTTTATTTTACACTCAACAAAGACAATGCCGACCCCGCATACTTCTCAGGTGTGCCAAGTACAGCCGGCGGTCTCATCGTGTTGTGTGCACTGATACTTTTCGCTCAATACCCTGTGCTTGTCGGTCTTTTTGTGGGTATCGCTACGATGCAGATGGTCTCTTTTGATACACACTACAAACATTTGGGTCGTGCATTTTCAGAAGGTAAAAAACGCTACAAATTTGGCTTGCCACTCTACTCTTTGGCACTCATCATAGGAGCATTTTTTTGGGGTGTGTCCACTTCTGTAGCCTTGTTGCTGGTGCTTATCTTGCTCTATGGTTTTACACCTTTGTATCTGCATTTTAAGAGTGTTGTGAAGACTTAAAATAGGGACTATCGCTTATTGTTTTAATAACAGGAGATGTTATGATACAAATTTTAAATAATTACAATAAAAAACATAAGAGAAAACTCTTTCGTGACGGTGTTGATGTAAAATATGTTTGGGGAATAACTATTACAAATGAAAGTGAAGCGGTGTGATGAAGGATAAAAATAATCAACAAATAAATCAAAGAGATTATGATAAGGAGCCGATAGAAATTGAAGATAATTTTACTATCAGGGTTTTTGAGTTTACTTTTTTAATTATCTTTGATGTATTTATAATTTATCTTATTTTTTATAGTGGTGTTATAGATTGGACGCAAGGTAGCTGGCATGAAGTCTTCCACAGGGAAATGGAGAAAAGTTTTAGATTTTTTCCAGTTGTTTTTGGAGCTATTATTGTTAATATTTGGGCTTTATTTTCTATTTTCGCAAAAAACATTTTCAAGGTTTTTTTATGGATATATTGTTTTTTATTTTTGAAAAGAAAACCATACTTTAGTTTCACGCCTTACATATTTATCTTTTCAGTAAAAACAAATTCTGTTATGAATATTCATATTTCAACGCAAGATGATTATAGGTTGCTTGATAAATATTTTTATGAAACAAAAGGTATAGCGTTGTCATCCGTAAGTGTATGTCGAAAGATAGCAAATTATTATAAGGGGTAAAATGGAAGATATAAACAATCAACAAATAAATCAAAGAGATTATGATAAGGAACCGATAGTTATAAAAAATTATGCAGTTTATTATCAAGGCGCTTTCTTTTTTATGCTCGCATTAGTATTGATATATCTATGGATAGGTGATTTTCAAAATGGAAGATTTGAGCAAATGGATTTTAGTAGTTTTGAGTTTTTTCGCATCATAGTAAGTATTGGGTTTATCATATGGCTTGTAATTTTTATGCTCAAACTTCCAAAAAGATTTAAAAATCTTCCTAGCACTTTTACATTTACAAATAAATTTATATCTCATGTGAGATATCTTTACGAGAAAGACACATATTCGCAAAAGAAGTATTTTGAAGTAGATATCAAAGAGGTTTTAAATGTCAATTATTGTGTGATGACTGAATTTCCATATCAATATGGGAGATGGCATTATCTTACATCTTGGCAGCTTTATCGCAAATCTTCGATTGGTGTTCATATAGGCAAGACTACTCTTTTTGTTCGCCATCTTATTACTTATATTCTGTTTGTTTTGCCTTATAAGATTTATAGGCTACTAAAGGCAGAAGAGCCTTTGAGCTTGTTGTCTAAAAATATTTTTATCAGATTTAGTAATAGAAACTATTTTTTAGTCAATATCTATTCGCAAAAGGAGCTTGATGAACTTATGGCATATTTTAAAGTTCACAATATTCAAATAATAGGTAAAACCTATTTTTTCCCACACCTGCAAAATGATGGATGGTTTGTGGATAAAAATGAGGTTTGGAGTGATGAGTTTAATCAAAAAGAAGAAGAGAAATAATAAAATTGATTGAAAAGATATTTAATAAAAATTATATATGTTTTAGGTAAAATATATCATTTCAAAAATCATCACAAAGGTTGATTCGTGCCAAGTATTATCGTCAAAGAGCCCGCAAAAGTAGCTATGAATGTAAAAGATAAAAAAGACTCCAAGGTTAAAGAGACCAAAGAAGTGAAGAGTGAAGAGGTAAAAGAAGCCAAGGAGACACACGAAGTCAAACATGAAGTGAGCCAACATGCAGAAGAAGCAAGCACCGCTACCGGAGATGTTGCCGCTAATACAGGATCTGCCGCAGGAGGGGTTTCCGGTTGGTCCATAGGTCTTGGCGCATTGGTTTTGGGTGGACTCGCAGCTGCTGCCGGCGGTGGCGGTGGAAGCAGTGATAGTGGTGATGGTAGTACAATTACAAGTACAAGCTGGTCGAGTGAATCAGGTTGGGGCGAGATTGATGTCCTTGCAGCCTTATCATCATTAACAGGCGAGGAGTATGAAGATACTGCTGATGCTGACGATGTCTCATGGGGTATCAACAGATCAGATGCTAACGATGTAAATGCTTTAGGGTATGCGGGTGATGGTGTTGTTATAGCTATCATTGATAGTGGTATAGATATGGACAATACTGATTTTGCTCCTATAAGTGCAGATTCTTGGGATTTTGTTGAGGGTGATAATACTCCCGATGATGATTTTGTTTATCATGATGAGATTAATGATATTTATTATTATGGGCATGGAACAGTGGGCGCTTCTATCATCGGTGCACTTGATAATGGTGAAGGATTAACGGGTGCTGCTTATGATGCGGAACTGATGATCTTAAAAGTATTTGATGCTGATGGTAATGTAAATTATGATGCAACTTATGGAAGTGATATCATAGAGGCTATATATTATGCAGTAGATCATGATGCTGATATCATCAATATGTCATTGGGTGGTTATACTAATGAATTAGATTCTTTCTATAGAGGTGCTTTAGAGTATGCGGATGATCATGGTGTACTTGTGGTTATATCTTCCGGAAATTGTGGAGATGGTGCTTGTGATATATATGGAGAGGTTATTAGCGATGAACCTTTATCTCCTGCTGTTGCTGCACAAGAGATAGATGGCGTCTTAGCAGTCGGCGCTATAGATATCAATGGTCATATAGCAGATTGGAGTAATCCTTCCGGTAGTTCTACAGCGTATGGATATGTTGTTGCTGCAGGTGTTCAAGTGGAAGGATATGATGCCCATGGAAACGAAGTGTATGAGGATGGTACATCATTTTCGGCTCCTTTGGTTGCTGCTGAAGCAGCTATACTCTTATCGACAGGACTTATAGCTGATAATGCTTCAACTGATGAGGCGCTAGTCAATCTCATAACTTCATCAGCCAATGCGGTTTTAGTGTGATCGTAAATATATGCGATTTATTATTTCATTTTTAGTGGGAGTTATGCTTATGGGATGTTCTTATGCGGATGATAAAAAAGTGAGTGAATGTAAGGCTGAAGAGTATCAATATCTCATAGGTGAAAGCATTGAAAATGTAAATAGTATGGATTTTGAAAACAAAGCAAGAATCATAAAACCAAATATGATGGTAGATATGCGTTTTATATCAACAAGGCTCAATATTAGGGTAGATGATGATGGGAAAATAATAAAAATATTTTGCGGGTAAATGATTAATATTTAAACAACTTCTTATCTAATTTTTATACACGCACCTTCTTTTTTGTATAATTTTTAAGCAATTGTCCTTTTGATAATCCAAAAGAAAACTATAAAATAAAAGCTTATTTTAAATAAAGGTTTATTTTATGGATAATGCTTATATTATAGATACTCTCTTCGCCCTTTTTGCGATGACGCTTATCATTTTTATGGTTCCCGGTTTTGCAATGCTTGAGGCGGGTTTAGTACGAACAAAAAATGTCACAAGTGTGCTGACTGTGAATGTGATGATTTATGTGATTGCCTCAACCGCTTTTATCACTATTGGCTACAATCTTGCATTTGGTGATAGCAGTTTTACATCTTTTAGTCCTTGGGCATTTATGATGTTTCAGATGGCATTTGTGGGGAAAGCTATCAATATCATGAGTGGCGGTGTCGGTGAGCGTGCAAAGCTACTCCCCTTAACTATTTTTACTCTCATAATGGGTGCACTTATATATCCGAGTGTCGTCAATGTAAATTGGGGAAGTGATTGGATCAAAGATACGATGTTTGATCTCCATATGGTTGATTTGGCAGGCTCAACAGTCATTCATTCAACCGGAGGTTGGGCGCTTTTAGCTGCGATTTTGATCCTTGGTCCTCGTAAAGGACGCTACAATAAAGAGCATATGGAGCATTAGGAGGACTCGTGGCAGTCACTGCCGGACCACATCTCTATAGTACCACCGATGCAATGATTGTAGGTGCAGTAGGAGGTGTTCTTGTAGTTTTAGCTGTACCTATGTTTGACAAGATAAGGATAGATGATCCTGTGGGTGCGCTTTCAGTCCATTTGATTAATGGTATATGGGGTACATTGGCTGTCGGTATTTTTGCTTCAGATCCGACAAAAGGAATCACACTATTTGAACAGATTAAAGGTATCGTAACAGTCGGTATATTTGTTTTTACTATCTCATTTATCGCTATCTATATAATAAACTTATTTATCAAATTTCGTGCAACTGATGATGAACAGCTTGAAGGACTTGATGTCAACGAGTGCGGGGTGGAATGTTGCTTTGGATAGGATGGTTTGGTTTTAATGGTGGATCAGTTGGTACTATCGCGACAAAAGAAGCTGCAGATAGTGTTGCAAAAACAATCTTCAACACAAACACAGCAGGACTTCTCGGTGCTTTGGCTGCAGGCATCGCAATCTATATCCGTTATCGACTTTTTGATATCACGATGATTTTAAATGGAGCATTAGGAGGACTCGTGGCAGTCACTGCCGGACCACATCTCTATAGTACCACCGATGCAATGATTGTAGGTGCAGTAGGAGGTGTTCTTGTAGTTTTAGCTGTACCTATGTTT
>JARROQ010000070.1:0-6339 GCA_037383745.1 Sulfurovaceae bacterium | reverse complement strand
TTAAGTTATATCTCCTTTTTACAATACAACACTTCGTGATACCTAACTATAATTATTAGATAGAATACTCTACCTCACTATTAAAATCTGTTTATTCATATAAAGAGTATACAAAAAATATCAGGGTATTACAAACATGGTGTGGCTTATGAGGGTGGATGGGGGGAATAAAGATTCACTCACAAGATTATATCTTATAACATATCAATCCAATGCCTAATGGCATCAATACTCTCTTGACTCATCGCGTGCCCTGTATGAGGTAGTTTTATAACGTCTGGAAAGATAGCTGATTTTTTCATATTCGACACAACCACTTGCCCATAACTATTATTTTGTAGTCCATAAGTAACTAGTAGTTTATGACTACTCTTCACACCTTTATAGATATTATCAGGAGAACCACCACCTTCATGCATAACATAGACTGTAAAAAAATCTGTAAAACCATTCCAATCTCGATCCAATCCAGATCCTACCAAGTGTGCCCCACTACTAAAACCCGCAGCAATTCTTATTTTAGGGTCAATATTTGTAATCATTGTCCTAGTATATTCCAGCATAGGTTTTTCGTAATCCCAAAAACTATCAATTGAACCAGATTTGATTGCTAATCTAGGTAATTGGTTATCGGGATATGGTAAAGCCACTAAAAGAAATTTTGTCTTATCCACAATTGGAGGAATAGAGCTAATGCGATTTGAACCACCGCCTGGACTAAACCATACAAGTAGAGGCATGTTTTTGTCTGGTCTATATGTTTCAGGTATCCGTACCTCAAAAACCCTTTGTTTATTGTCATCAGCCAAAAATTGTGGCACTTCCAATCTTAAGGTTTTACCTGGAGTTAATTGCGATATGTTATTTGATGTTTCGACTTGAACATCACTATGCGGTTTTAATGACTTATCGATTCCTATACCTATGAGCAATACTACTACTAAAATAAAAATGGTTTTTTTCATCTTATACACCAAAGCATTTAATTGGACACTATGTCCATTATTGATTTTATTTTTATTGAGAGTATACAAAAAATATCAGGGTATTACAAATCTATTGTCGTATGCACCATTGATACAAAACATTACACAATGCATCTGTCTCCTATCTATAAAAGGCGGTCTAAAATAACATCGCAGGCCGTGCCGATTGGATTGTGATTGGTAAACCGTGACGCAATGTGCTGACAACGCTGGTGCAATGCGTCGTCGGTAGTCAATGTACTCAGTACCTTCGCAACAGCTTGAGGCGTATACTGCTTTGGCAATACTTCGTGTGCTACGCCAAGGCGAACTGCGCGAGCGGAGTTGTCAAACTGATCGTAGGCGACAGGACGGATGAGTTGCGGAATGCCTGCACGCAACGATTGGCTGGTGGAGCCGATGCCTCCGTGATGGACAAATGCCGCAAGCTTGGGCAACAAGGTGCCAAAAGGAGCATACTCAATGTGAATCACATTTTCTGGTAATGAAGCCGGCACTTGCTGCCCGAAATGTGTCAGGAGAATCGCCCGCAATCCAGCCTTTTGGGAGGCTTCGATGGAGGTTTTGAAAAATTTGTGCGCAGTGGCGGTGGCAGTTCCTGCTGAGAAGGCAACCGGCGGCTGACCCGCTTTGATAAATTCTTCAAGTTGTGGCGGGAGTGGAGAGTGATCACCGTGATCATATAGGGGGAAGTCGACGAGAACCACATTTGGGGGCCAGTCGCTTTGGGGTTTACCAAACCAGTCCGGAAACAATCCAACGACACAGTCCGCCTCGTGAATCCAAGAAGAGAATATCCGATTCACGTTAGGCAGACCAAGCTCAGCTCGGTATGTGTTGAGTGGTTTCGTAAAATGGGGATCATAGAAGGTCTTATCAAGCATCCACCAAGCCATCCGTTTCAGCAAGGATGGAGTGCTTGAGGTGATCCATTTTGGCACCAATCGTGCAGGACTCACATTGGAGCGAAAGACGGAAGGTGCTAGGTGAACCGTCGCACAAGGAACACCCTCAGTCTCTCCTAGCAAGCGGTGGGGAAACAGTAATGAATTTCCGATAGCTATGGTATCGCCGGGGATGACATCGGCTTTCATAGCCTGGTAATATAATGGACAGATTTTGGCATACTCTTTTGCGATACGCTTAAAGGCACGGTTTGGATCACCGTCTGAGGGCTCACCAAACAATAGGGAGTATTGTTCGGTTGTGCTTATGGGCACAAAGCCAATGGCAGCATCCGTCGCATAGTCGAAGAAAAACGGATTTGCATAAAGGATAACTTCGTGTCCGCGAGCGGCAAACTCACGTCCTAGTGCGATAAACGGCAGTACATCGCCATGACTGCCCGCTGTAGAGATCAATATTCTCATAGTGATGTCTCAATCGATTGTACGCAAAAAAGTTGCCGCTTAAATCTTTTAATTTTTAACACATCTATTCCTCTATTTGCCCAGCCTTGTTGAGATGGCGATATGTATAAAACCGCCAAGCTATTAAAATACCGATTATTGAACCACCACCAATTGCCAAGAATAATACACTAGCTGGAGTTATTTTACCTGCAAAGACAACCGCTGCCAAACCTGAAGATATTATGTTTGCAACAATAAATGAACTAAAATAGATAGCCCACTGACCATACTTGGATTTCCTGCGTAATACTTGTAACCCTATAACATAAAGCATAGCGATGATACTACCGACAAAAATAAAATTGATGTCAATCCATGTAATTGGTGGCTTAGAAGCAAGAGCAATTTTATATGCGTATTGTCCTGAAAAAGCGCCAGCAATAATCATTATAATAAAAATAACTATTTTAATTTTCATACCAAGAGTATACAAAAAATGCTAAGTTATTACAAATCTGTATGCATTACGAGAATATGAAAAGAAAGGAAGAATTATCATTATCCTCTGAGCAAATTTACCACAGCAATTATGCTCATGATATTGCTTACAACCTACCTCTTTTTTATAGAGGCAAGATACCGCTCAAGAGCTCAGGTGTATTTTTGATATTTTGCTCAAGAAGATTGTAAAATTGTCCAAGGTGATATCCATCGGCAAGACTGTGATGTACTTGTAGTGCGATAGGCATGGTGATACTACTACCATTTTGTTGAAACTTCCCGGTAGTGATAATAGGGATACTAGAGTATTGTGATAAGTAAGGATGCGTAAAAGAACTGAACCGTATCCATGGGATATTGGAAATAAAATACCTACCGTGTTTCTCAACCATCTCTACATTGGCAGTTTGCACTATAGCATCTGAAAGTGTAACGATGTGTTCATAGAACATTTTTTCATTATTCATATGTGTAGCATCGCAAAACGAGATGGTATTATCAGGCAACAGTGTAGTAAAAGATGGATGGATAATGCTATATGCATAAAGTTCCTCATCTATGATACGATGTTTCATTGCTTCAACTTCATTCACTGTTTTATCGATCAGCAATGCTAGAAGTGGAAAAAACCTTAAATTTTTTTCTCATATCAAGAGTATACAAGAAATATTGAGGTATTACAAATCAGCGTACATTGTGAGAGTGGGTCCAAAAAGGAAGGGTTATCATTATTACCCAATTCCTATTTTCTAGCCCCTATTTTCTGGTTTGTTAGAATTATCTATATTTTCTTTCTAGATGCTACTCTATAAGGTAAGTAACCCATTTTTTTCCAGCTTTCTTCTGCTTCAATATTTCCTACCAAATAATGCAAATCAATATACTCAATACCTTTTGATTTTAACCATTTTTCCATGCTTTTGACCAGCTCTGATGCTATGCCTTGTTTTCTATATCTTTTTTCGACCCAACAAAAGTTAATTTGCCCGATAGACTTAATAGATGAAACTTCTAAAAATGGCTTTGTAATGGCACCATATATAAAACCTTTCTGAATTCCATCTTCTTCAAAAATATAAATTTTCCCATTGTTGCTTTTAATTGCATCAACAAAAAATGGTTCATGAACCTTGTCATAGTCAGGCTCTAAATTGTTTATGTACGGGTCATCAGTAGAAGTTTGCGTATGACCTATAAGCGACTCTAGCCATCTTACCAGTAACGGGATATCTTTTTCTGTTGCTACTCTTACCATTTTTGTCTTTTAATCCTAACGTTTAATTTGTTATATGCTTTTATTACTTAAATGCAAACCAACAACACCAATAATGATTAATGCAATACTGCCTATTTTTATTAAGCTAACGGACTCTTTAAAGTATATAATCCCTACAACGGTAATTAAAGCAGTACCTAACCCAGCCCAAATTGCATAAGCCATGCTCATATCAAATTTTCGCAATGCGAATGTGAGCGCTACTAACGATAAAACATAAAATATAAACATCACTATAGACGGTATCGTTTTTGTAAAACCTTCTGATAATTTCATAGAAGTAGTTCCTGCAACTTCTAAAACAATTGCCAAAAATAAATATACCCAACTTTGCATTTTTGAACCTCCTATTTTTTGAATATAATGGTTGAAATGAGCCGATGAATTGCCCGCAAGGTAATTTATTGGCTTCTCTGATTTGTTAGTCACGCCAGTATGTCTTTCATACCAAGAGTATACAAAAAATGTCAAGGTATTACAAATTTGTGTGCATTGTGAGAGTGGAGATTCAACGCCTAACACCTATTTTTAGACTCTACTTTTCAAACATCTTCTCAAAATCCGGATTAGATTGTTTTTGACAATTTTGACGGGCTTGTTCATTTTGCTTTTGTGCTTGTTTAAACTCTTCTATTTTTTTCTTATTGATCAATATATTTGGCAAGGTAACCGTCTCCATACCGTATGCAACACTATAACCGAAAACTTTTTTCCCAATCATATTTTCTATGTTTTCTAGCACATTTAACGGCTCTATCCCTTCACAATGAAAATCTGCCCCTCCGTTTACGCAAGTGCAACTTCTTTTCATCTTATACGCACCTATACGCCCTTTAAAGTAGTAAAAAGGAATAGATTTTATATCTCCACCAATCTCTATACCTGGTTGATATCCTGAATATACGATCGCCTCAACCTTTACCTTATATGGATTTTTGATGATCCATTTCACTGCTTCGTAAGAGTTTAAAACCAGTACTACGGGGTTTTTACTTTTTGCAAGCTCTAAAGTTATACTTTGGTCTTTTCGCTTGCTCTCATAAGCCCCTGCAAAGACTACAACACTGTTTTTTGAAGTTTTTTGTCGTAACTCTTTTTGGATTTCATCGATCGAATAAATCTTCTCCTTATCCTTCATCGTAAACACAAAACCTACCGTATGCCAATTATTCACATACTCTACCTCTATTTTATGTTTTCCCTTTTTGAATGTATATGTAAACTCTTTATTGCTCCCACCTTCATATACAACCATACCGTCTATAATGATACGTGTTCTTGCCCAACTTTGCGAAATGGTTAACTGCTGCTCTTTTGTCTGCTTAAAAACAAAGTTTCCTACCCAATATCCACCAAAGTTTTTTGCATCTATATTATGAAAATCTTTCCATGGATAATTAACAGATACCCTATCAACAATCTCGCTTGCAATCAGTTTTTTGGGATGATTTGTATCGATATAAAATGCTTTAAATTTATTTGTCGGAATCTTATTTTCGGGATTAAGATATTTACCCCAGGTTTGCTTTGCTTTTTTTGGCAAATCCGTTTTATCTACCCGATTATGTGTCGGAAAAGATGTTTGCGGCATAGAACGTGATGCTTGGTGTTTTTGATAAGCTGCATCATCGAGCAGGTATTCTATTTCGATTGCCTCAAGTTGATCTTTGGGTATTTCTTTATTTTGCTGCTGTTTTTTGTATCTATAGTTGTAAAGATTTAGATGGCCGTTCTTTGCAGTAAGTATTATACTATTTATATATTTGTGCGGTTTCTTCCACACTATAACATTACTTGATTGAATAATAGGTTTTGTGCTTATAAGTTTTTTATTCTTTTCTGCGATCCATAACCCAAGTGGATTTCGCCCGACTTTGATCTTATTAAATGAATCAGCTTCAAAATCAAGGTTGTATAGAGCTTGACCGTAAACAAACAACTTTTTAACTCGTCCTCTTTTTGTATATAAAATATCTAAACCGTTTCTGAGTTGGCAATACTCACCTTTGTCCAACGGAATACAACTGCGATGAATACCAAACTTCGCTTCAATAAACTCTCTATTTTCATTTGCATAAATGCCAAAGTCGAATACTTCCTGCTCTTTTTTAAAATTATCATAAGATCTGCCTTTATCGGTTCTAATGCCGTTATTATATACAGAGATTTTCTCTAAACTATTAAAACAAATGACACTTCCCTTTCTAACCTTTTGAAAAGTTTT
>JARROQ010000069.1:0-5237 GCA_037383745.1 Sulfurovaceae bacterium | reverse complement strand
CGGTATTATAGCGAGAGAGAGTGTAAATTGCAATATTTTCTAAAAAAATGAGTGAGAAATATTGATAATTTTTGGGCTAAATAATTATCTGATATTTATGATAAGGCACTGTTTTATAGTGTTCTATCTTGATTGCTTTATTTTGATTTGGAGTGGTTGGAGAGGGTAGTTTTATTGCTGCGAAGGGAAGAGCCCCAAAATAAGTCAAAATGCCGTTTAAAATCACACTCACTATTTTAGTTTATAATGATAAAATTAAGTTAAGAAAAAGAGGGGTTGATTCAAGTAGACTTGATGTAGCTAGGAAGGTATACAAATTTTTAGCTGTTTGCTTCTTTTGATTTGCAGAGAAATTTATATATGAGAGGATTGTGTTGAATGCTAAGATACATAGAAAATTTGTTATATGAAAAAACAAAAAATACACAAAGTCAAATTTTATACACTCAATGGAACTATGATAAAAAGATAATTCCAGAAATATTGCAAACGATATCAAATGTATTTCCTCATTATAGTTTACATGATGAAACTCACTCGATAACTATTATTAACAATATTGTCAGAGTTTTAGGCAAAGAGAATATTGAAAAATTGTCAGCAATAGATTTATGGTTAATATTAGAAGCAAGCTATAAACATGATATTGGAATGGCAATATCGGCTCATGAAATACAAGTAGCACTAAAATCTAAAGATTTTATAGCTTTTTTTAATGATATATTACGAGATGAAAAGCATAGTCTTTATGAGTTTGCATCACAATTTAAAATTAAAAATGAGAAAATTAAGTATAAAAAGAAACATTTGGATTTGAAGCTTCATGATGGTATTAAATTTGTGTTGGCAGAATACTATAGGAGCCAACACTCTAAAAGGTCTAAAGAAATTATAGAAAGTAATAGTCAGAAATTTGATTTTGGCAACAATAAAACATTGATTCCTAAGCGTATATTTAAATTTTTAGGTGATATATGTGATAGTCATACAAAAAGATTCGAAGATGTAATGAAATTATCATATTCTGAAGTTGGAATAGATACAGAAGATGCTCATCCACGTTTTATTGCTTGTATGCTGCGCATAGGTGATTTACTTGATCTAGATAACAATAGATTTTCAGATGTCATGCTTGGAACATTGTATAAAATACCGCTAGATACAATCAGACATAAAGACAAACATTTAGCTATTGAATCCTTTCGTGTTGATAGAAAAATAGTTGAAATTATAGCGCGATGTAATGACTATGAGGTGGCAAATATAGTTCAGCATTGGTTTAATTACTTAAACGATGAAATCAGTAATCAAATGATTAAATGGAATGAAATAGTCCCATCAAAGGAGTTTGGATATTTACCAACTATTGGTGATTTGCGGGTTGAATTAAAGAGATATAATTTTATTGACGGGAAAAACAAACCACAATTTAAAATAGATACTGAAAAAGCATTTGCGCTATTGCAAGGGGCGGGTATTTATGAAAATGCATATCAAAGTATTCGAGAAATATTGCAAAATGCTATAGACGCAACATTGGTAAGAATATGGCTTGAACATGGAGAAAATAAAGATTTTAGTGTACCGAATAGTCAAGATTTCTTAGAAAAAAAGGTTGGAACCAAAATAATCTTTTTTTATAAGACTAAAAAAATGCCAGATAGATACTCAATACCATCTGATCATAAATTAATGAAAATCACCAAAATACTATTTGACCCAATAATAGATAAATCTTTTGATATAGAAATAGCATCCATAATTGATAAAGCTAGTATTACATCCAGTAAAAGTTATATTCCTTTGACACTTTCTTTAAATAAAAAAATTATGATAGATTCTAAAATTGAAAGCAAACAGCCATTTAATTATTTTTCCAAAAAACAATCTATGGAGATTTCTTTAGCAACTCCTTATGGCACTAAAGTTTTTTATAAAAATCAGTTTGTAGATAAGGATAAATTACCAATTTTTGAATTTTTGAATTTTAATATAAATATACTAGGTGATGATGCATCTGAAGTCTTAACTATAGATAGGAATAGTATACGAGATGAATATAGAGAAAAATTAACAAAAAAAGTATTTGATTTAGCTTTTGAATATTTAACTAAGAGATATAATGAATTTGTAGATAGTCAAAAAATATTTGCGAGTATGTTTCTAAACTTTTATTATAATAAAATAAAAGTAGAAAAATATGATGCATGGAAAAAATATGAGATTGAAATAGAGGGAAAAAAATATAAATTAGGAGATTTACTTAATAAAATAACTAAATTAGAGATTATCAAAAATGATGAAAAGATACAAATACAAAACAGGCACGATACAATATATACCTATGATGAAAAGAATAAAGAATTAACCATAGATATTGGAGTGCATAGTAATATTGCAACAACCTTTATTTCGTCTATTCTCTCTAAATATTTTATTGTAGTTGAATTTGATATGAAAAATTATAAAAAAACTTTTTATAAAAGTGGAAAAAAACATATATTTACTTCAGAAGATATTCAGAAGATACTCAATAAACAAAATAGACTTAATTATTCTCGCACAAAAATTCCCTGTTTAGATAAATATAAAAAACTTAGACTCAAAGATAATGCTCATAGAGTTTGGCTAAAAGAATTGGATATCAACATATATGGAATTAAAATACCATCCATGCTATCCCCATATTTTTCTAAATGTGAAGATAAAGACTATATGTTTTTATGTAGAGATGCTAAACTAGAATATAGGGTAAATGATAAAGTAATTAAATGGGTATATAAAAACAGATATGATAGAGCAACAACAAAAGAAGATATAAAATCTACATATGAACAGTTTAAAGCTGATTTTCCAAAAAAGTTAGAATAAAAAGAAGAATATAGACATTGCGAATCAGATGCCAAACCTCTATTTTGAAAATTCAAAAATAAGTTCGCAATGGCGATAGCCTTTAACGAGCATCATTACATAAACATCTTTATATCTTTTTAATCTCTTTGTATTACAATGACCCTTAAAAAGGAGTCATGTATGAATAGAAGAGAAGCTTTGAGCGCAGGAGCGCTTCTAATCGCGAGTGTGAGTATGCTAAGCGCTTATGATGAGAAACTTATAGTCAATACCAAAGATATGGAGTTGCAAGACCCTCAAAATCCAACTGATTTTGAGTATAAACATATGCCACAGATCGAACTCAAAGGAAAAGACGAGAAAGGCTATACTCTCGTAGAGATTACCGTTGGACAAGAGGGCATCATCCACCCAAGTGACGCAAATCACTGGATCTATGCGATAGAGCTTTATGCTGATAATAAGCTCGTAGCACATGCAGACCTTGAGCCGGTTATCTCACGAGGATTTTTAAGTGCACGCGTGCAACTAGAGGGCGTTAAGGAGCTTAAAAGTATCACAAAATGCAACCTTCATGGCAACTACAGCGCATCGATCGCTATCGAAAAAGAGGCATAGAGCCTTCTTTTTTTGAAGCTCCAAAGTGAAATGAGGAGAAGCTTCTTTATAAAAATAGTATGTTATAATATACCAAATAAAGTATGTAAAAAGGTACTAAAATGAGAAGCATCTATGCAGAGAAGAGTGTGAGCATCAGTGAGCTGAAAAAATCACCAAGCAGTGTCATCAAAAAAGCGGGCAAAGAAGCTATTGCCGTGCTTAACCACAATGTCCCCAATGCCTATATCGTCCCAAGTGAAACGTATGAGAAGTTGATGCGATTGTTAAATGATTGTATATTGGGTAAAAATGGCGAGAAGAGAGTGGGTAAACATCTTATCTCAATACAAGATTTGCTTGGCGAGCTCTAGAGGGCATGATATTGGATGCATATATCGCTCTATAAGTGTTATAATAGTTGCATGAAATCGCCTGTAATTTTAGAAGAGTAAAGCAATGAATAAAAATATATATTATCTAGGGTTTGTGAGTTTTTTCACGGACCTCGCCTCTGCCATGATCACTCCTATCTTGCCTATCTACATCGTATATATCTTGCACGATGGCGTCGATAAACTCGGCATCATCGTTGCTATAGCCACTTTTGTCTCTTATTTTTTTAGGATACTTTTTGGATATTTGAGTGATAGGTTTCAAATAGTAAAACCATTTTTAGTTTTCGGCTATCTGGTATCGGCGATCACAAAACCTCTTTTTGCTTATGCAACCTCTTTTCAAGCCATTGCAGCTTTGCAATCAACAGAGAGATTGGGAAAAGCGATAAGAAGCGCTCCAAAAGATACACTCATCTCCTACTATGCAAAAGAAAATCAGAGCGGAAAGACTTTTGGGTTTCACAAGACTATGGATATCGCCGGTGAGCTTTTCGGTGCGATCGTGATCTTCTTTATCTTTTATCTTTACGGTGATAATGTAGCTGTATTTAAAAATATCTTTCTCTCGACCGTTATCCCAGGAGTGATAGCTATCTTGATAGTTGCATTTTTCGTGGAGGAGTCAGCGCCAAAGAGCAAAACGATCATATATCAATTTCAAAAAGCGGATTATAGACTCTTCCCGCTTTTGCTTAGCTATCTCTTTTTTACCTTTTTTATATTGAGCGACTCTTTTTTCATCATCACCGCAAAAGAGAGCGGATATATAACGGCTTATTTGCCGTTGTTGATGATAGCCCTCACGCTTACACAGACACTTTTTAGTTACTATTTCGGCATCATGAGCGATAAAAAAAGCACCCTGTTTGTACTGCGTATCTCATATCTCTTTGGCATCCTTTCTATAGGGGCACTTCTGCTCAATCTTATAGCGATAAGTTTTGTATTTTTAGGCGTATTTACGGTTGCATCGCTCAATGCAGCAAGAAGTTATATCTCGATAAATGCCATAAATAAGGCATCAATCTACGGCATCTTTTATGCGGGCATCGCACTTTTTAGCTCGCTAGGCGCACTCAGTATCGGCTATATATGGCACTATTTCGGGCAGGAGAGTGCTCTTTGTTTTTCACTATTTGGGATGATCATCACTTTTGTGGTCTCTCTGCTAAAAATTGATCGTGCAAGTGAGTGATTTTAGAGCAAAAGAAGCGGTAGCAAAATGCGATCTGTTTTAAGCTATCAAACCCAACCTTAATTCACATTTTGCTATAATCGCCACAACTTAAGAATCAACTTCAAAGAGAATCTATGGACTACAAAGATACGCTATTATTACCAAAGACGGATTTCCCTATGCGGGGTAATCTACCTGAAAATGAACCAAAA
>JARROQ010000068.1:4490-5369 GCA_037383745.1 Sulfurovaceae bacterium | reverse complement strand
TACCTCAAAGATAGGATAAGTTATGTTTCAATATGATAATAACACTGCTACAGAAACTATCTTTTTGCACTCCAAGATGGATCTCCCCCATATATCACAAGATAAAAGATACAGAATCATCATAACTCCCGAATACTACATAGTCAAAAAAATTTCCTTATCGGTAAAGTTTAAAGCACAAGCTATGAAGATGGCATCAGCTGCACTTGAAGATTTTATCACAAAAGATAGAGAGTATAAGTACTTTTGCTTTAAGGGTGAAGACAACGAGTGGGTCTTTATAGCATACTCTTTAGAGCAGATAAATGATCTCTTAGAATCAAAAAATATAGATAGAGATGTGATAGAGGGTATCTATTTTGCTCAGGAACTATCTCAGGTTATCGATAAACCATTGCCTATAAATAGTGGGTGTTCTCTTGGCAATATCGATAGTATCATCGTCTGCTTGCCACACAAGAATAGCCTTATATCTGATAGAGAAATCAATACTATAAAACTTAAACACAAAATCTTCTCCGGACCTCTCTTTTCTCCGGATATCCCTTTGAAAAAACTAATAATTGCCTCTCTTGTCTTCTTCATATGGGGCCTTGTATTACTTATTCAAACACACGAAAACACAAAACAAGCTCAAGACGACATAGAGAGATACCAAGCAGTACTTAAGAAACAAGAACTTCCTGATAATAGCTATACGGCTTCGAATCTACTCTCTAAATACAGTGAGATCAACAAAAAACAATCGGCCATTCGAGATAGCCTCTCTGATCTCGACACTTTTTTGGATGATAAGATAAAGATAAAAGAGATTATCTTAAGCGGTAAAGAGATACAAACAAACTTTGAAGCCGAAGATGAAGAAAGCATAAAACCATT
>JARROQ010000068.1:0-4399 GCA_037383745.1 Sulfurovaceae bacterium | reverse complement strand
ACAAAAATGGGATCCAAAGAAAGCATCAGGAGCGATAAGTATAATAGAAAATATGCTCTCAAAAGGCAAAAAAGTCACTTTCGATAAAAAAGGAAATAGCGTAAATTTTCTCGTAACTGATCTTGATATGCAAGCGAGTGAAAACATACTCAATAAGATACTCAACTCCTCTTTGCAAATCAAAAAACTAAAAGTTATCCTTCAAAAAGAAGAAAAATACAGCATAGGATGTGAATGCTCATGGTAAAAAAAGGTTTATTGTATACGCTTTTAGTGCTGTTTCTACTCTTTTGGTTTGCACCTTACGAAAAATTTTTTTATACGATGCAACATCACCTTGCAACGAAAAATATCTATCTTCATTATGACAACTTATCTTCAAAATGGTGGGGCGGATTGGCTATGGAAAACTTTGAGGTATCAAGAGGTAACAACATAATCTTTCAAGCAAAACAATTTGAGATATTTCCTTTTTTTGTATCGCTCAATGCATCGGCAAATGAATCTAACCTTTATGAGCAATTTGCAAAAATTGAAGCCAAAGAGGCAAAGCTAAGTTGGTCCATTTTCTCTATCAATGAGATAGATATAAATGCGCAGGGGAATTTTGGCACTATAGAGGGTAGTTTTTCACTCCTTGATACTAAATTAAAACTAAGATTTGCATCAGACGATAAATACAACAATCAAATACTATAGGGTTGCTCTAGCAAAAGATAAAAACAGCCAAGTGGATGAAAGTGGTGACATCAAGATGTTTAAATTGCTTGGTTTTTATAAAACAGATGATATTTTATTGGTAGCTGTAGAGAAAAACTCCAAAAGCATCATCTTGCAAAAAGGTGGCGACATAAGTGGATATGAACTTGTGGGAGTGAGTGACAAAGAGGCGGTTTTCAGAAAAAATGATAAAGA
Organism: Sulfurovaceae bacterium; assembly: GCA_037383745.1. Classification (GTDB taxonomy): domain Bacteria; phylum Campylobacterota; class Campylobacteria; order Campylobacterales; family Sulfurovaceae; genus BN30871. The sequence continues at coordinate 3,484 of JARROQ010000068.1, read as the reverse complement.
GTATAGGTTGAAATTTTTAACATCAAAAGGCGGGATATAGATTATGAGATATTTTAGATTTTTAGTAGTTTTAGTATTCATTTATGGCGCTCCTTCATTCTGTGAAGAGTCTATAACAAAAGATGAAGTCTCTATCGATCTTAGGAATTTGAATATCCAAGATTTTATAGCCATGGTTTCAAAAATCACAAACAAAAATATTCTTATAGATGCCAGCATAAACGGCAAGATAAACTTTATAACTACAAAACCCATATCTAAAAAAGCACTTTTACCCCTTGCGGATTCTATACTCAGAGATAAAGGACTTACACTCATAGATCAAGGGGATTATTTTAAAGTTACGAAGATCCAAAAAGCACCACAAGAGGGATTGAATGTCAATACAGATATGCATGACATTGATACGATGCAAACTGTTATGTTTTCACTGAAGCATAATGATGCCGGAGAATTAAGAGCCAAGATAGCACCACTTTTAAGTAATGATACAAAGATACTAAACTTCGCTTCAGGCAATATACTCTCAGTCACTGCTTCACCACAAGTTTTAGAGTCCGTATCGGCAATGATTGATAATCTAGAATCCCAGCCTCAAAAACAGATAGATTTTGTCACGCTCAAACACACAAATGTCACAGATGTTTATCAAAATATCCTACAAATAACAAAAGGGCTCTTTCCGCAAAAACTTGAAAGTGAAAAAGTCAATGTTTTTGCCGACAAAGGATCAAACTCAATCATCTTGGTTGGAAAAGAGAGATCAAACCAACAAATCATAAGACATATTAAAACTATGGATATGGATGATGACAAAGCCGGTAAAAAAATGTATGTGATTCCACTAGTGCACTCTAGTGTAGAAGATGTCGAAAAGATACTCAGCCCTCTTTTATCTCAAATGAATGATCTCAATCAAGTCACACAGATCAATGAAAATGGAACCACAACAAGTAGTGCGGGCGGCAAGGCACAACCGACAGTTGTGTCTGATGTTGAGAGAAATTCACTGGTAGTACTTGCAACGCCGATGCAATATAAAAACATCAAACAGACGATAGATGCCATAGATCAGCCTAAAACACAAGTCTATGTACAAGCAAAGATAGTTGAGATTAACAGCAATCTAGCTAAACAACTTGGGATAAAATACGGCTTTGAAGGAGGTAAAATAACCTCTAACGGTCTCTTCTCTTTAGCTTCGAATATGGGGGCTTCATCGCTGATTATGTCAGATACTCTTCTTGGATTTCTCAATAATGAAACGACGCAATATGACACGAGTGGCAACTTGGTAACAACTACGGCGAAACCTTTTCGATTTGATTCTGATGTTGCTGAGGTCTTTGCTCTTGGAGCGAAACTTGATATCTTAGAACAAGATGGCGCAGCCCATATATTGAGTGAGCCTTCTATCTTGTGTACCAACAACAAAGAGGCTGAGATATATGTTGGACAGACACAATCGATTCTAACACAAGCGCAACAATCAACACAAGGTCAAGCCAATATCATCAATAACTACTCAAGAGAAGATATCGGTATTACTTTAAAAGTTAAACCGCGAGTCTCAAGTAGCAACAAGGTAGCACTTGATGTTGAAACTCAGATAGAAGATGTCCTGCCAAGCTCCGGAGCAACATCCGATAGACCAACAACAACGAAAAGAAAAGTAACAACAAATGCAATCGTAAACAACGGAGAGACCATCATCTTAGGAGGACTCATCAAAAATGCCACAGGAAAAACGACAACCAAGGTTCCTATCTTAGGAGATATACCTATCCTTGGAGAACTTTTTACGCATAGAGAAAATGTAACAAGCGATATCAATGTCGTCATCTACCTGACGCCCTATATAGTAGAAAGTAGCGATGACCTCACTAAACTCAAACAGGTTCTCGCCGATCTTGAAGAGATTCAAATCAAATATAATCACTTTGTAAGGCGAGGGCTTGAAGAGATAAGCAAAGATAATCAAACCCTTTCAAAAGAAGAAAAACAGCACGATAGCGTAAAAGAAAATAACGGTCCGAACAAAGCTCTCTTTGACATCTTAGATTCAAAAAATAGTAGTGTTTCTAAAAGATTTTAGGAAGTTATGATGGATTATTTTTTACAGCTAAACGATGTTGATCTTGAACCCCATTTCTACGAAGAGATAGATCTAAGATTATGCCTCAAAAATTTCTTACTCTTTGCAAGATATGATGATGAAATTATTGCCGTAATCGGACAAGATAATGCTGCATACGCTATCAATCATCTCACAAAACTTGATCTGCATCTTCCCATATACCAACTTGATCAAGAGAGTTATGAGAGACTTAAAGACAAATATTTAGAGATTCAAACAGGAAGTGATTTTGATGATATGGAGACTAACTCCGATGATCTCATCGAAGGAGAGACTGATCTTTTAGATTTTATCAGAAGTTCTCAAAACTTACTCTCCAATGAATCTTCTGCTCCGGTGGTAAGACTTGTCAACTCTCTTTTTTTCCAAGCTATCAAAAAAGGTGCAAGCGACATCCATATACAAAGTGAAGAGAATCGAGGAAGAGTAAGATTTAGGATTGATGGCGCGCTCAAAAAACACCTTGATGTTGACTACAAAATCATCGGTCTTATCATCAATAGAATCAAAGTTATCTCCGGACTTGACATCTCAGAAAAAAGATTGCCTCAAGATGGTAGAACACAGATAGTTATAGCAAAGAAAAAACTTGATGTGCGGGTCTCCATACTGCCAACTTACTATGGAGAGCGGGTAGTTATGCGTCTCTTGATGCAGGGGGATCAGATACCGACTATGGATGAACTTGGTTTTGAAAAATCCCTCGTAGAAAAATTTTATCGACTTCTTCAACACTCTCACGGGATGATACTTGCCACCGGCCCGACAGGCTCGGGAAAAACAACAACACTTCACTCATTTTTACAATACATCGCAACGCCGGATAAAAATATCATCACTATCGAAGATCCTGTAGAATACAATGCAAATAATGTCAGCCAGATTCAAGTCAATGAAAAAGTCGGATTGAGCTTTGCTTCCGGGCTTAGATCTATCCTAAGACAAGATCCGGATGTCATCATGGTAGGCGAGATCAGAGACAAACAAACAGCACAAATAGCTATCCAGTCGGCACTCACGGGACATCTTATGTTCTCAACACTCCATACAAATAACTCAACTGCCTCCATCACAAGACTCATAGATATGGGGGTAGAAAATTTTCTCATATCCTCGACTCTTTTAGGAGTCTTAGCACAAAGACTTGTGAGAAAACTGTGTGATGAATGCAAGCAAAGTGTCTTACTGACAAAAGATCAAAAAGACCTTTTAGGCAACATTCCAAAAAATGCACACTTTTACGAGGCAAAAGGTTGCAAAAAATGTGACTTTACAGGGTACCATGGCAGAAAAGCTATAGGAGAACTTTTTGTTATCAGCGACACAACAAAAGAGATTATAGAAAAA
>JARROQ010000067.1:0-5767 GCA_037383745.1 Sulfurovaceae bacterium | reverse complement strand
GATTGCATCGCCTTGGTTGGCGGCTACTATCCCGGACTTATCTCCGATGATCCCTCTGTTGTGACGGTCATCAAAGAGCCCGTAACATGCGGTGATGAAGTCTATATCTATGGCAAAAAACGCGGAAGTGCTAAGCTGTGTTATGTGCCTATGCAACCAAGGGGTGAGCAAAAAGAGAAAATCGATCTCTCGATTTGTCAAAAAGAACCCTTTATGGTTACTGTGCAGTGAAGTTCAAAAAAGACCTTATGCTTCTATTTCTAAGAGTACTCTTAGCTCTGCTTTTACTCTACACTTTTAGAGAGTACCTCATAAGTTGCACAAGAGTTTTTGTGCATTCATGGTCTTTTACTTTGAGTATCTCTCTGCTTGCACTCAATGCTGTTCTATTTTTTTATAGACTTGGGTTGAGAAACAAGGTAGGGCTATCTTTACTCTTGATTTATGTTGCAAATGTAGCTTGTCTCTTTATCGATGCTGCTTGGATTCGATACAATGGGGGTATCAATGCAAGCAATAGTAAGATCTTCTTTCCTCTCTTTTATCTCAATGCGATGCATGGCATCATCTTTATACTCTCATTTTTTGAGAATTATTTGTGCAGGATGCGAAAATAAACAAACTCCTACCCCGGATAATTGCCAAAAATATACACCATTTCGCCATCACTCTGTTTTATCTTTTCGATATGTTCACGTGCATAAATCTTGGAGTCATCTTTCTTTATAAAAATTACATTTAGTTGATAACTATCGTCTTCATGAAGAATATCTTTTATTTGAACATCTACGATATCATCAATAGCTACACTTACCCAACACCCATTATATTTAGTTTCCTCTTTTGGATAATGAAGCAATCTAGGGGCCTTGCATTCATCTTTTGGCACATCATAAGTGTACCCGTTTAATAGCTCCCTTTCAAAAAAAGCAGTCGATTTGCTTTCGCCGATTACGGAATAAAATTTATAAAGCAAGTGATCTCGATAATATAGGCTAAAAAGTTCATCTCTATTTTTATTAAGAATCGCAGCTTTGTAGCGCTGAATAAGCCTGTCAATCTTTTCTTTATCGCTATTTGAAATATTGCTATCTGCCTCTGTCGTTTTATTATAAACATTCTCAATTCGCATATAATCTTTTGGTGTCATATTTTTTATATCTTCGTAGATACTTTGTAAGAATTTATTGTCAGTTTTCTCAGTCATTCGAAATACCAAAACATTTTTTAGCATCCCATCTTTACTCTTCTTGTCTATATCTTCCAGATTCCCGTTTACGGTACTGCTCAACCCTTTAAGATCATACAACTTCCCTTTGGTCTCAACGGTAATGCCTACTTGAGAAACCTTCTCTTTTTCGCCTATTTGATAGATGGTGTATCTAGCATCTTCGGTATTGAAATGAAGCTCTCTTCTATCCGGATTACCGGTGATGTAGATAAATGATTTGCCAGGCTCTTGAGAATCCTCATCATAAAACGGCTCTTTGCTAAAAGCAAACTCACCATGCCCTTCTTTATCCGTCAATATATAATAGAGAAGCCCTTGATCTTTAAAGAGGATAACTTTTTTTCCATTTGTTAGTTTGAAAGAAAATTTCTCATCAATTTCATCAACAGCCAGATCGAAACTCTCATGCACTACTTCTTTACCGTTTTTATACTCTGTAGAAACATATTCAACAAAGGGGGTGCCCCCAACTCCATACGTCTCCTCCACACTGTTTACAAGTTTAAGCTTACCGTTTTCTACCTTGTATGTGTCAAAAAGATGCCAGCAACACCCACTCTTTGTCATTGCATGGATGGTTTTCGTCTCATTATCGACACCAAACATCCCGCAATACTCTTGAGCTATTCTCGTAAAATCATCGTCAAGATAAAACTTGGATCCTTTTTTGATATAGATTATAAATGAGGGACTTTTATGTTGTGTATCATTGACTTCGGCATAGTAGAGAGAAGAGAAATCATCAATTTTAATAGTTTTTGCAAAAAGCATGATCGGGGTAATGGCTACAAGAGTGAAAAGAAATTTTTTAAGATAGGGCATAATATCCTCAAATTTTAGACGAAAATCGCATATTTTTAGAAATTTATTATAATGTAAAAAGATTATATAAAAGTTATTTGATTATCTATTTTGAACAAGTATCTCGCGCACGATAACTCTATCGTCAAAAGGATGTTTCACGCCCTTAATCTCTTGATAATCCTCATCACCTTTGCCGAGTATCAAAAGAGTCTCATCTCCCTCAAGTTCAGCAAGGGCTCTTTCTATCGCCTCTTTTCTCTCAACAATTACCGTAACATTTTCTTTACCTTGGAGTCCTACAAGTATCTCATCTATGATTGCTTGTGGCTCTTCGCTTCTTGGGTTATCACTTGTGACATATATCTTTTTAGCAAACCTACCTACTACTGCTCCCATCTTAGGACGCTTTGTCTTATCTCGATCGCCACCTGCTCCAAAGACAACACTCAACTCTCTATCTTTCATACTCTCTAAAACCTTGAGTATCCCATCATCGGTATGAGCAAAATCGACGATAACAAGCGGGTGCTGGCTGACCACTTCCATCCTGCCTGCAACACCACCGAAATTTGCTACCGTATCACACACCTCTTGTATCGGTCTCTTTGTTAGCATAACAACAGCTCCGATAGCTGCAGTGATATTGTAAACATTAAAAAGCCCTACAAGCGAAGAGTAGAAAGTCGCCTCCTCTTGAAGATGTTTTATATAGGCTGTGATTCCGTTATTCAAAGAGAAAGCTTGTATCTTAAAAGTTGCAGGATTATCAAGTGCATAACTCTGTGCATTTATAGGATTGTATGTGATTTTATTGATATCATCTCTGTTGAGTAGTTTTGGGCTCTCGTCTGCAAAAAAGAGCGATTTGACCCTGCGATACTCCTCGATCGTTTTGTGATAGTCAAGATGATCGGCACTCACATTTGTATGCACTTTTAAAGCAAACTCTATCCCCTCAATCCGCTCTTGGATGATCGCGTGTGAGCTCACCTCCATCACAAAATAATTGCATCCAAGCGCATATGCCTGCTTCATATTATAAATCGTTTCAAGCACGGAAGGAGTAGTCATAGAACGCTCTTCTAGTCTCGTCTCATTAGCAAAAAAGCCTCTTGTGCCTTGCATACCGCAAGACTCACCGAGGTCCAAAAGGATAGAATAAATCGCTGCTGCGATTGTAGTTTTACCATTTGTTCCTGTGATGCCTACAACTTGAAGCGCATCTAATTCCCAAGCCTTTATGAGCTCTTTGGGCGCTATGTATCTACTTTGGTTATCAAAGTATCGGCTATTTTGTGCGGTTTTTAAAAATAGCGTCTTCTCATCTATCTCATTTGTATCATCAGTGATATATGTATATCCATCATACGAAAAAGAGAGTTTCAATCATTTCGCCTTTTTAAAAAGCGAATAGAGTTCGAGTACCTCTTGATCACTACCAAATATTTGCGCGGAAGAATCAAGATACTCTAGGGCCATCTTTTCAAAACCCTCTTGTGCTAGATTTTTGATAAAATCTATAAAATCCTCTTTCTCTGTGATAATCACTTTTGTTGAGAACATGATATCCTCAAAAGCACTCTTGAAGCTGCCTCTATTTTTGATGAGCTCTTTAAAATCACTATACAATATCCCATCTTCATACTCGGCTTGATATTTCAACTGCTCATTCATAAGCTCCGAGAGAGTATTTTTAGTCACATCTATAGAGTCGATAATCTCGTGGACTATCTGAGCAGCTTCCGGCTCTTTGTTTTTAATCGCTTGATAATAATCAAAAAGGCTCTGTGCTTCCTCTTCGTTTTCCGTGCCGATATCGCTCAAGTAGATACCTACTTTTGCCTCATCAAGCTTTGGATTTTTCTCAAGTACTCGACCGTATGTTTGCAAAGCACTCTTGTAGTCACCGTTTAAAAATTCATCTTCGGCTTTTTTTAGTAAAAATATTTCATTATTATTTGTCATGTATTATAAATCTCTCCAATTATTTTCTTGCCCTAAAGGAACATTCACAACCTCAAGCTCAGGATGAATCATCGTTCTCATCTGCTTCTCAACTCCATACTTCAAAGTTGTCCCACTACTTGCACATCCAACGCATGCTCCTTTAAGCTGCACATAGACCTTTGCATTTTTTATGCCAACAAGCTCTATATCGCCACCGTCAAGCTTTATGGATGGACGAATCTTTGCTATAACATTTTCAACTGCAGGCTTGAGATCTTCATCTGAAAATGGAATCACTCGTGCTCCTTTTACGCGTTTATTTATATCTTATTATAACATAAGTGTTTTTTAAATTGCGAACTTATACATTATTTTTAACATCTTGTCAAGTTTATGTGTAGAATTTAATCATAGGTAAAAAAGTGTCAATTTTCCTCATTTATATCGTAAATTTACACATAAATAACACATTTATATAATAATATGTTCTATTATTTATAAGGAAATCAAATGAAACAACTCCCTCTAACTATTTTAGCTCTCTCTATTTCCCTGCTAGCAGACGACAATTCACATGTAGTTTATTGCGATAAACTTTCTTTATCTAATGATAAAATCAATAGTTCTCACTATAAAGATTGTATCCAGCCCACTGTTCAATATACGGAAGATGAAAAAATTGCCTATAAGATTCCGGGCGATTACTGCACACCAACAAGATTGCAAGCCAAAAAGGATGCGATAAAAAGATTGAAAAAACAGAAAAATTGGGTAGAAAATAGCAATCTCTCAGAGCTAGAAAAGTTAGCTTACAGTGTACCTGACTACGAAACCTGGTCTATACATGAGATAGAAAAATACAAAGAAGCAGTAAGAATCGTTCAGCAAGAAAATAAATAATCACTAACTATTTTAGGAATAGGATAAAGAAGAGGTATCTTGGTGGAGCATAGCACAACGCATAAAAATGGAGTATTTGCCTTGTTATTGACTCATCAACCATTAACTAAAAACTGTATGTACCAATTTATGTACCACCTGGCTTGATACTATAGACTTTTAGCTCAACAATTATACCGTATAACTAGAACTAAAAATTTGGTTTTAGTTAGTGTACATCTCATAATGATAGCACAAGACCCCGGATCATCAGCTCGAGAGCTCTCAAAATAAGCTCCAGCGCATATGATCTCTTAGTGCTGCACTCTTAAAACGAGAAAAATAAATAATATTTAGAATTACATGAGAAAGTATTATAATAAAATATTATACATATCATATTGTCAAAAAAAGTAAAATGTGCTAAACTATTTTATCACAAATCTAAATTGGATTCAATCATGATAGAAAAAGCTTTGAAATTAATTGACAAAGGCACAATCAGAGAATTAGAAAAATTGCTTCGAGAGCTTAAAGGGTATTATACTAAATTAAACGAAACCTATTCTATACGGGATAATTTAGTTGAGCTAAATGACAAAAGAAGATCTCTCGCGAAAAGACTAAACGCGGAATTAACTATACATAATCAAGCTATAAAAGCACTAACTGATAGCTTTGAAACTTCATCAAATAAACTCTCAAAGGATTTGACGAAACTAGAGTCTTCTATGTCTGAAATCGCTGACTTAAAAAGCGCGCTAGAAGACATATCTGATTTACTAGGCACTGAGCTATCAACAGGTGAAAAATATCAAGATGTATTACTTAGAACTTTAAACATTGATAAAATTCAAGAAATTATAAAGTTACAAACTGAAATCAAAAAATCTCACGAAGATTTAT
>JARROQ010000066.1:0-8678 GCA_037383745.1 Sulfurovaceae bacterium | reverse complement strand
GGCAAAGGAAAATAAGTTGGTAACAGAAAATTCAAAATCTGCATTCGTGACAGTATTAGCTTGGATAGGAATCGTATTTTCAGGATTTGGAACTTTTATTACTATCGTACAAAATATCATGTTTAGGTTTCTGATGCCAAAACTGCCGATCGAACAACTTTTGAATGAACATAACAGTTCTGTGCAAATGCCTGAAATGACTCGATTTATGTTCCGGCACTTTGATTTATTGTTCTTAATAGCATTGTTAGTCTCACTGTTTGCTCTAATCGCATCAATCGGTCTTCTCAAACGAAAAAACTGGGCAAGAATTGCATTTATTACCATGTTGGCTATTGGTATTGTTTTGAATCTGCTCAGTCTTGCTCTTCAGCAGACATCGATGCAGCAGCTACCTTTGCCTTTAAATGCTCCTGTAGAGTTTCAATCACAAATGGAGACTATGATGGGAGTGATGTCGATCGTTTCTGTAATTTTTGGATTGGCATTTACCGCACTTTACGGCTGGATTATATGGAAGCTACGTTCTCCAAAAATTATCAATGAGTTTAAAAGCGTTGAGCATCTCAATATCTAATAAACTGTTAGCACTTCATAAACCCAAGGGTTATGTCGTCACACGATCTGACGAACTTGGGCGAAAAACAGTTTATAATCTTTTGCCCGATTGGGCTTTTGATGAGGGATGGATGCCTATCGGACGCCTTGATCTTGAATCCAAGGGGCTTTTGCTATTTACTACGGATGGCAAGATAGGCAATGCATTGACCAAGCCGGGTAACTGCACCAAGGTATATGAGATATGGGTGAGAGGTTATGTGAGTGATGAGCATATCGTACAGGCTCTACAAGGAGTACAAAGTCCGCAGGGTTTACTCAAAGCTCTTGAGGTTAAAAAGATAGGTACCGGTGGCGCGAAAACAAAACTCAAGGTGAAAATCGACGAAGGGAAGAATCGCCATATCCGCAGGCTTTTTGGGGCAATGAGTGACCCAAAATTTGGAACACCTTTAAAAGTTTTAGAGTTGAAGCGAGTTAGCATCGGTAATTTTAAGCTCGATATCCAAAGCGGTAAATGGCGTTACCTCTCAATGCAAGAAGAGCAAGAGCTTATGAAAAATCTTAAACTCTAAGCCAACAGATGCAAACCCTTTTTGTTACTGTTTTATAAGCTCCACTCTTCTGTTTTTTGCTTTTCCTTCCTCTGTGTCATTGGTAGCAATAGGCGCTAGAGGTCCCACACCGTATCCTTTAAGGCGTTTTGCATCAATATGTTCCTTTTGTATAAGAAATTTTACGACTGATTCGGCTCTTTCTCGTGAGAGATTTTGATTGTGTTCAAATGTGCCCGTATTGTCGGTATGTCCGACAACATAAAGGGAGAGTGATGGGTTGTGCTTAAGGAGCTTGGCTATCTCCGAGAGGAGTGGGGCTGATTCAGATTTGATATCGGACTTATCAACATCAAAATATATCCCGTAAAGTGCTATATGACCGGATACGTCTATCTCTTTTGACATTTTATCAGCATCAACTTTTACCATATTGTTATCCATCTTGGCGGTTTCAAGAACTTCAAGTAGCACAGTCACTCTTTTGCTTGCCCATTCAGGTACGCTTGAGGCATTGCGGGCAATATAGAGTAGGGCATAGACATCACCTCTATCACTTGTTTGTTTAGCTACCATTACCCTTTGATCTTCGGGTGAGTTGAAAACCATTGCAAGGTCTTTTGTATTGTGCAATGCCCGCTCTTGCGACCAGATTGCTTGATGAAAAAGTTTGCCGCACCCATCATCCCCTCTGCACTCATACAGTATCGTGAAGTCTGCTTTTTTCAGCTCCTCTTCATAGTTTTTATAGATTTCAAGCGTAGAGCGTTCAGCAGGTGCAAGATAGAGTAGGCGAGTAAGTGTTCCTTCCACTCTCTTTTCTTTGTCGTAGGCTACACTCTCTTTGAGTAGAGCTTTTCCAAGCGGTAGTGTAAGTTCCCCGTATTTTTGTACATCATAACCTTTGATCTCAGAGTCTTTATATCTTTTGATCATAGGGTGATCTTTGCTTGCGGGAATATCTTTAGCGTACATCGGCACTATAATGATAAATCCGGCTATAATTATTTTGATGATATGATGATACATTATTGCTCCTTTTGAATCTTGGTTAAAATTTTAGATGCTAACTCTTTCTCTATCTCGATATGCTTAAGCTCATCCTTGTTGCCTCGCCCTAAACCAACCATGACAGTAAGAAGAACTCCCTCTTTTTCAAACAAGACATGCAGTCCTGCTCCAATTTTCAGCCCGCTGCCACCATAGTAGCTTGCATCACCTATGCCATCAATCATTTGAGGATTTTCTACAAACTGCTTATTGTTGGCAAATTGATCGGCTACTTTTATGTGAGTCTCTTCATCCTCGATAATGCTAAGTTGCACAAACTTCATATCGCTTTCGCTCGCATCCCAAAAACATCGCTTTATCCCTAATGGTTTTGTCGGTTCTTTATCGTGTGTGGTAATGGTGATATCACCATCCGGAAATATCGCCTTGATATCATCTATACTTAACAGCTCGCATGGATCAGCAGCATTTAACCATGAAAAAACGATAGAAGAGAGTATCAATGTTCTTATAACTTTCATTGCGCACTTTTTTTGATAAATAGTTTATTTTTTCATTATATTTATAAAAATTATTTAAGCAATAAATGTATATAATTTATATCAAGAATTTATAATAAAATTCAAAAGGAGAATCAGTATGAATTATGAAGCATTGGACAGTCTCAAGTCAACAATTTTTGAAGCAAATGATTTGCCGACTCCACTGAAGAATGATCTACTTAAACAAGCAGATGAGGTCTATAGACCATTAAATAGTGATGTATGGATATATAGAATAGTAGTTGCGGGTTTGGTACTTGCCATATTTACAAGTTTAATATCTACACTTTTTATTGCTTTAGGGGATTCTAATGAAACAGTTCACGTGCCGGAAATTTTTATGGCTGTCGGTTCGGCAGCAGTAGGTGCATTATCAGGATTATTGGCGCCAAGTCCAGGCGGCTCATCGTAGCGGTAATCATGGAGCACCCTAGGTTAGTGTTGGCTTTGGTATTTTCTTTGTATTCGTTTTTGCGAATACATGATGGAAGGAGTGAAGATGTTTCATAGAATATTATTTATGATTTTATCAGTAGTTATGCTAACGGCATGTTCAAGCATCAAATCTACCGAGAAACCGGCTGCGGGCACAGATGCTGTTGATGGTCTTACCTATTTTATGCCTAAAAAAGATTTTTTGGTGGATATAACAGTTGCAGATTCAAAAGTTACAAAAATCAGCTTGGGCACTACGCCGGCATATCCTGATCTGACTCAGCAATACGTTCTTCGCTATAGTACCAATATATTTGGCAAGAATACTTTAGACGTGAAAGTCAGCGAATCGGGACTATTGACTTCATCTCATTCAAAAACCGTTAGTCAAGTTAATGAGATTTTTAAAGATTTTGCTACATCTGCAGGAAACATACAAGCCTTGCGGGTTCCGTCCTTTAAGCAACGATCATCCTGTGTAGACGGAAATCATAAGTTTATATATTCAAGTCCCGGCTCATATACTGCTTGTGGGATGCATATTGATATCATCAGGCAAGGCGATATGGCAAATATCAATTCACATTCTAAAGCAGTAAATCAAGGGTATTCAGGTTTGTACTATAGGCAAAATATTCCTTACCTTATTGTGGTGAGAGGAGATGGACCAAATGTGGCATCAATTGTATTTTCACCATCAGAGTCAAAAACACATTTTTTGCCTATTGCAAAAACATTTTTTTCCGACAATGATGCAAATGTCACATTTGTCGATGGCGTGCCTACTCAATATGCACAAGAAACCGAAAGTGAGGCAGTTGCATTGCTTAAGTTGCCTGCAGATATTATTGGAGCATATTTTACGGCAGCTGGTTCTGTGTTTGATGGTTTTAAAGCAACAGATCAAAAAGAAGCGGCAGCTCTTAACGAATCGCTAAAGTTAGAATTGGCTAAAAGGAAATATGATGCATGTATATCGGCTATAAGAGCTGGAGATGATGAGCTTGTAAGAGAGTTAGGTTGTCAATAAAAGTGGATTAAGTGACAATGATAACTTATTCTCATTACCTTAATAGAGATGCAAATAAGAATTTATAAATTCTTATATATAATGCGTTTATGAAAATTCATGGCAGTCTTAAAATAAACGGTAAATATTATGCAAAAGGTAGCGAAGTTTCTTGGTTTTCGATCTATCCTTTTTTCCTCTTTCATATGTTGGCTTTTGGATTGTCAGGATTCTATATGGCATATTTTGCTAAAAATGTAGAGCTGAAATTCTTATTTTTGCACGGTGGTTTTGCTATCATTGCTTACATTTTATTTTATGTAAGGATCTTTGGTTTTGATGATGTAAAATGGGCGCTTATTAACGCATTTTTGGGGTTTGTCGGTATCTATACCCAGATGGGTTGGATATTGGATTATTTTGGTAAAGATATTGATAATTATCCATTTTATATTCATATCATTCCATTTTTTTATTTTGTCCTCTATACTTTTTTGCTTCGCCAAGCGGTGCTAGACATTACCGGCTCCAGAGAAAAAGAGCGTGAGCAAAAAGTTGAGTTAGGTTATGTGGCTGTCCTGCTTGGTGGCTATTTACTCTCCTATCTTTTGCGATAAAGAAAATTCATTTAATGTCAATTTTATACCTTTAAAATGTAGATATGGCAAAATATATACTTCAATTTGGTATCTATTATGTGGTGGCTATTGTTATAGTCGCTATTGTGAAAATATTGCTAAAAATTGACTCAAATAGCACTTCAATGGTTTCAATTATTTTTGCAACGATGATGACATCTATGAAGTTTATTAGTGAAAATAAAAGAGTACCAAATTCTTATGAAAAGAAAAAATTAGTATGGTACTCTTTTGCTGTAACATGGGCGGTGTCACTTATTTTAATTGTTTTGATTTTAAGTGTATCTGGAGAGACGAATGTGATTATTGAGCTATTTGGGAATGTTAATTATGGTCTTTTGCTTGGTGTACTATTGTTCGTTTCGGTAATGGAGATATTGATACTTTATTTTGGATATGGTTGGCTTGCAAAAAAACAATATGAAGGTCTAGTCAAAAAAGGGAAAATATAATAAAACAGTCGAGCCAATCAAAATTGCTTACCAGAAAAAGAAAATTGGTTTGTTTTGATGCGTAAAATATCATATAAAGGTTAAAAATTGATGCGTGTATTTTTATTGTTCATAGTTTTTATATTGTCTATTTCGGCAAACGAAATTCGACTTAGACCGACAGATTGGGCACAGCCTATCATCGGGTCGTCACTAGATAATTTCTATAAAGTGAGTGAAGGTGTTTACAGATCAGAACAGCCTGATAGTGAAGATTTTGATGATATTATTAGTGTCGGTATCGGCGAGGTGTTGAACCTGCGAGAGTACCATTCCGATGATGATGAAGTCAAAATGCACGAAGTGAAGCTTCATAGGATCGAAGTAGATACAGGCGAGATGAGCGAAGCACAACTGAGAGAGGCACTAAAGATTATCATCAATCGAAAATCTCCAATCCTTATACATTGTTGGCATGGCTCGGATCGTACAGGAGCTGTGATAGCCTCATATCGTGTGATCGTAGAGGGGTGGAGTAAAGAGAAGGCTATCGATGAACTTCAAAACGGTAATTTCGGCTATCATGCTGCGATCTACCCAAATATTGTCAAACTGATCGAGGGTTTAGATGTCAAGAAGATGAGAGAAAGCTTGGGGTTGATTGGCGGCAGTAAAGAGCAAAACCGATAGACCAAAAAGCGGTAGTCCTGTTGCATCGTTTCTAGCTCATTGAAAATTAGCTTTGACGAGCTTGTAGAGCTAGGTAATGAATATTTTGCAAAATATGGGAACAATACATAGTGTATTACTACTCAATAAGTAAAAATAAAAAATTTATAAATTTAGCGTTTCTGTGACGCAATCTGTGACGCTCTCATGATAGTATTATATAGATAAATAAAAATACTAAAATAAAAGGCGAAGAATGGAAAATTTTGTAATAAATGAAAATCCCCAAGCCAACGGGGATTATGAGATTCACAGTAAAACCAAAGGCTGTTCGTATATGCCTCGTATTCAAAATCAAATTGACTTAGGGTATCATGCGTCATGTCGTGAAGCAGTTGCTGAGGCCAAAAAAAGATGGCCTCACAAAAGAATCAATGGCTGTTTTTATTGTTGTTCTCTTTGTCACACAAGTTAGATTTGCGATGATGGAAGGGCTTAAATAGTATAAAGCTTTCAGTGGAGGCTCAATATGTCTAATCAATATCAAACTAAACTTTTTCCGACTACTACCCCCGCATCATCTCCTTCCAAATTAGGGATTTGCTTCTCAGGGGGTGGCTCGAGAGCACTGAGTTGTGCGTTGGGACAACTTTCCGCTTTAAATGCAATATCTGATCCAAGTAATCCGTCGCAATCTCTATTAAATCGTGCAGAGTATCTCTCTTGTGTTTCCGGTGGCACTTGGGCTTCGGTATTGTATGCTTTTTTGCCAGAAGAGATTGATGGTAAAAAAGTCTCTGATGATGATTTCTTTATTGTTCCGGCGCAACCGAATGATCTGATAAAAAGCGGAGAGTATAATTCTTCAATCGGTAATGTTGCTTATATGAACCCATATTGCATGGGTACAGCGCCACAACGTTTTAGTCTTGAAGTTATTGCTGATGTTTTAATCATTCTTTGGAAATGGGGAGTGTTCTCAGATAGTACTAAACTTCCTTGGTTCTGGATAGCAGCGATTGGCGAGATCATTCTTAAGCCTTTTGGGCTCTATAGTGCTACATATGATAAAAATTTAAGTTATATAGAGCCTGATCATTATTTTAGTCTCTCGAAAGATTATATCTCTAAAAACATCACTTCGTGCAATCCTTCGCTTACACCCTCTGAGTTTTATACATGCAGACCCAAAAGACCTTCACTAATCGTAAATACAAATCTTTTGCAGGATAAAGGTAAGGCGGGATTTGCGCAAATTCCCGTACAAGCAACACCCATTCATAGCGGGATAGAGGGAGCTAGTCCTGATGGTACGATAAAAGGAGGGGGTAGTGTGGACTCTTTTGCATTTACCTCTAGCTTGCTAGGTGGGGGCGATGAAGATGAAACGGCATTGGTTGCAATTGATCGTCGATATGCGTTATGTGATATTGCAGGTTGTTCAAGTGCATTTTTTGCAACTTTTATTATGCAGTTTATCGATAGACATAGCGATGAGATTATTGACAGGATGGCTCTTAGATGTGATGGCGAAGAATTCTCAGTCAATGAATTTAAGTCCGGCATACACTCGCTTTTGAGTAGAAGCAATACCTATATCATCCCACAATATAATTATTGGACGCTTGGCGAGGTTGCATCTGCCGAGCCGATAAATCGCACATATGGATTTTCAGATGGCGGAAATTTTGAAAATACGGGTCTTCTTGGAATGTTGGCTCAGACAGATGTGGATCGAATCATCGTTTTTGTTAACAGTGAAACACCTCTTAGTAAGAGCGAAAAAACAAATCAAATCCTTGTTGATTCACAAATCCCTTTACTCTTTGGTTTTAAAGGGGATGCCGTTGATGGCGTGTATCAATCATATGGCGGTATGCATGCTACAGAGCCGATGAGTTATGTGCAACTTTTTGATACTGCCAATAATGAGTTTGAGACATTACTCACAGGATTATATGAGGCAAGTTGTGGCGGGTCAAATAAAGATGCTGATCTAGGCACTTATACGGCTGCATTTACGCAGACACTTACTACGGTGGAAAACCCTGTTGCAAACATACATAGAGGAAGGGAAATCAAAGTTTTGTGGGTGTATAACAATCGTGTTAATCAGTGGCAGGATGCAATTGTCGATACGACCATTCAGTCCGACCTCCAAATAGGACAATCTAACCAAAATCGCAATGGAACACCTATTGACAGTAAGTGTATCTCATTAGATCCATTACCAAACTTTCCTTACTACTCAACAGGGACAAATATCTACCTAAGCAAAGAGGATGTCAATATGTTGGCACAACTTTCAGCATGGAATGTTGAGCAGCTTGAAACAGCTATTGCGAATTTGCTTTTGTAGTAAATTGATAGAGTCTAGATAGCTAGTAAGCCAAGAGGAGACTAAGTCTCATCAAATATCGAAATAAGTATAATCTTCTAAATTTATATCAAAGGATACCGATGCGATACCTCTTTTTACTCCTTGTCCCGTTTTTTCTTTGGGCTTTTGAACTCCCTGATCTTACTTATCCGGGAGCATCACCTAGCTCTAAACTTAAATATGAACGGTATGATAGACTAGAGTATTATGTCAAAGGAGAAGGCTATATAAAGGTTTACGGCGAGACACACGCTCAGGACTTTAAACATCCTGATTCTATCGGCAAAGATTATGAGCAGAAAGTAAAAGCTTTCGTTGCTAAGCAACTTGGCATTGATGTGGCGCTCTTTGATGGTCGTTTTGCCCACTTTGAAAAAGATGGCGAATCGTATTATCTTCAAGTTGCATCCTACAACAGAAGCTACAGTTATGTGCTCTTACATGTAGCACC
>JARROQ010000065.1:0-5801 GCA_037383745.1 Sulfurovaceae bacterium | reverse complement strand
CGGTATTATAGCGAGAGAGAGTGTAAATTGCAATATTTTCTAAAAAAATGAGTGAGAAATATTGATAATTTTTGGGCTAAATAATTATCTGATATTTATGATAAGGCACTGTTTTATAGCGTTCTGTTTTGATTGCTTTATTTTAATTCGGAGTAGAGCGACACCCATAGTAAAAAGTTATATGCTAGATGGTTATGTGGTAAATGAAGAAAAACTGATGAACAAAAGATTTAAATGGGTAGCCAAAATAGGGGCATTGAGACGATAATAGATGCTAATCGTCTCATAAAATGAGGTGATTATTTTGACAAATCGTCTCATAATATGATATGATTAAGACAATTAATCGTCTCATGGAGATAAATATGGATAAAAATATACAAAAATGGATATGGCAGCACGAGGCATATCCTTATTTTAGATTTGATAGTTCAAAATTAACTGATAGGCTTATAAAAATCGAACATCATAGAGGAATCTTAGAGGGGATATCAAGGCTGATAGCACAAGATGACAGTGTACTGATAAATATTGATACTTTTTTAGAAGAGGCTATCAACACATCCGCGATAGAGGGGGAGATATTTCAAAGACAGAGCGTAAGAGACTCGCTTTTGAAAAAACTTGATGCAAATTTTGATTCTTCAAAAGATAGCTCTACGCATCAAAGTGATAATTTGGTGGAAATCCTTGTAGATTGCGCTACCAACAGATCACCGCTCACAGAAGATAGACTTCATGGATGGCATAATTGTCTTTTTGAAAATAGATTTAATGCACTTGAGAAGATTCGAGTTGCTTCATTTAGAGAGGGTGATGATATGGAGGTGGTTTCCGGCGCTATAGGCCATGAGAAAGTTCACTATAAAGCTCCACCTTCATCATCGATAAAGGATGATATCGCAAGACTTTTGAGATATTGTAATGAAAGTGATGCTAATACATATATAAAAAGCGCCATCGCACATCTATGGTTTGTGATTATCCACCCCTATGAAGATGGCAATGGCAGGATTGCAAGAGCTATTGCGGATTATATCATCTCGTTGCATATTCCAAAGGGAACGCCAAAACTCTATTCTCTCTCCCTGGCAATCAATAAAAAGAAAAAAGAGTACTACAAGATACTAGATCGCACTACGAATCTATTTTATAATAGAGATTATGACATCACTCCTTGGCTCGAGTGGCACTTGGATATGTTTGATGAGGCAATGCTATTGTCTCAGGACAATATCACATATATCATCCAAAAGACAAAATTTTGGGATCGATGCAGAGATAAAGAACTCAATGAAAGACAAATAAAAGTACTCAACAAGATACTCAATATCGGAGTTGATGGTTTCGATGGGGGGCTTAGTACAAAGAAATATTTGTCTATCACAAAGACGAGTAAAGCGACAGCTGCAAGAGACATTAAGGAGCTTGTTGATAAGGGGTGCATCAAGCAGGTTGTAGGCACAAGCGGGAGAAATACACGCTATGAGGCAGTGTTGTAAAATCACTTACTTTTTTAGTTTATAATGATAAAATTTAGTTAAGAAAATGAGGGATCAATAGTGGCTATAAAATTAAACATACAAACTCCGAGTGAATTTATCAATCCGCTTCTTGCTAAAAGGGCAGTTGTAGATAGTAATCTTGAGAATTTTAAAGACTATTTAGCCAATTTGAGAAAAGTCAATCAAAATGAGAGTGAAGAGCATCAAAAAAATGCTGTGAGAGATTTTTTAAAAAACTCATTTGGTTATGATATAAATACTAAAGGTAATATTGATTGGGCTATCTCTAAAAATGGTAATGTCGAAGTTATCATAGAGGCTAAGCGACTTGACAACAGAATTGAGATGATAACCCAAGGTAATGCTAACAAAAAGGCACTCCAAGAGGCGATCAAGTACTTTTTTGATGAGAGAGATAGTGGAAATATTAACCTCAAACATATCATAGTTTTAACCGTTTTTGAGTGGTTTGTTTTTGATGCTAAAGATTTTGAGAGACTGTTTTGGAATGATAGGGACTTTAAAAAAATATACAAAGATTATACCAATCCCGCTAGTCTTCTGTCTAAAACAGGAGATGTTTATAGCGAAATAGGCAAATTACTTGCAAGCAAAAAAGCCAACTTGATAGATGATATTGAGATAGATTGTGCTTATGTTGATCTTCGTCCAACCAAGACGCATACTCAAAAAGAGTTGATCGCTATCTATAAACTGTTAAGCATCGACAGTTTGTTAAAAGAGTTCAATCCAAACGACGCCAACAGCTTAAATCGTGAGTTTTACAATGAGCTGCTCTATATCTTAGGACTTGAAGAGGTTAAAGATAAAGGCAAAAAACTTATAGCAAAAAGTCAAAATCCGCAAGAGGGCTCTTTCTTTGAAAATATCACAAACAAGCTTGGGCAATATCGCAAACCGAGCGACTTTGAGAGTGTTGTCGGCTTGATAATCATTTGGATAAACAGAATACTTTTTTTGAAGCTTCTTGAGGCACAGATCATCCGTTGGGACAAGGAGGCTAAAAAGTTTTTAGATATCAAAACTATCGGTGATTTTGATATGTTGGAGTCTTTCTTTTTCGATATTTTGGGTTACAGACAAAACGAGAGACGACATAAGGATTTTGCCTATATTCCCTATCTCAACAGCTCTTTATTTGAGTTTCATCAGTTTGAAAAAAACTTAATCTCTCTTGCAAATCTTAGCGACGATACTAAGATGGATTACTATGCAAAAACCGTCATCAGAGATAGTAGCAGCAAGCGCAAGTCGGGTGAAGTAAGCACACTCCGATACCTTTTTGAATTTTTAGATGCATATAGTTTCGGCGATGAGGGCGGAAGTGAGATAACCAAAGAGTACAAACCACTCATCAGTGCATCTGTTTTGGGGCTCATTTTTGAGAAAATAAATGGCTACAAAGACGGCAGCTTCTATACGCCAAGTTTCATTACTATGTATATGAGCAGAGAGTCTCTCCGAAAAAGCATCATAGATAAGTTCAATGAGGCATTTGATAATATGGGGGCAAAAGATTTTGAAGAGATTAAAAGCTATTGCGAAAAACATAGTCATAAAAAAGAGTTCTTTAATCAAGCAAACAGCATCATAGACAGCTTGAAGATCTGTGATCCTGCTGTGGGCAGCGGGCATTTTCTCGTCTCTATGCTAGACGAGATTATATACACTAAAGCGGAGCTTGGACTGTTCAAATTGCCTAGAGGTGTACGCATCAAGCTTGAAAACGATGAGCTTATAGCTATGCTGGAGGGTGAGGTATTTGAGTATCGTAAACCCAAAGATTTTGAAGATAGCAATCATCAGTTGCAAAAACTTCTTTTTGAGGAGAAGAAACGCATCATCGAAAACCAGCTTTTCGGTGTGGATATCAATCCAAACAGTGCCAATATCACGAGACTCCGTCTATGGGTAGAGCTGCTCAAGAACGCCTACTATCACGAGGATGGCACGCTGGAGACATTGCCAAATATCGATATCAACATCAAAACAGGCAACTCGCTCATAAGTCGTTACGGTTTAACCGATGAGATCACCGTGCCAAATATAAAAAATGCCATAGAGGAGTACAAACAACTCGTCAATGACTACAAAGAGGGGCATTTTGCTAGCAAGCAGGAGTTACAAAACAAGATAGAAGATATCAAGACGATGTTTAGCCTCACTTTTTCGGACAATTCAAAAGAAGTACAGAACTACAAAAAAGTACTTAAGGAGTATGTGAAAGAGTATGGCATGCAAGAGCTTGACAAGACACAGCAACTTGATGCCTTGGAGTTTAATATGGGCTTGCATGCCTCGCTTTTCGGTGATGAGTTAAGTAGTGTGCAAAAGAGAGCAAAAGAGAAGTTGTTTGATAAATTGAGTATGGAGGCAAAGGCAGTCCAAGAGTATAAAAGCGGCGCTATCTATAAAAATGCTTTTGAGTGGCGGTTTGAGTTTCCTGAGGTATTGGATAGTGAGGGTAATTTTGTTGGATTTGATATCATCATTGGCAATCCACCGTATATTCAGCTTCTAATAGATAGATACGGAACTTCAGGTGGAAGACTCAATACATATATATTCTTTATTCATTTAACAAAAGAAATATTGTCAATAAATGGATATATTTCATTTATTATTCCAAATACTATTCTTACCCAAGAATATTATACATATACAAGGGAGTTTTTGATTTCAAAAATGAAATTAATAGAAATAGCATATTTGGAAGAAATGGCTTTTGAGGATGCCATTGTTGAAACAGTAATTATAGCTTGTCAAAATAAAGTTGACACAAAATACAATATAAATGAAATTTTGCTAAAACACACGACTAAGGAACAAATAAAAAACTTTAACAGTACAGATATTATAGAGAATCATAACTATAGTTTTCAGGTCACTATAGACAGTATCGCGAGCAAACTAAAAGCTAGTAATCTAATTGCCCTTAATTGTGTATGTGAAATAAATCAAGGTATCGCACTAAAAGGCGATAAAAGTTTATCTATTAAATACGACAATAATAAAAGCACATACTACAAAGTGCTTGATGGGAAAAATATCAATAAATATTTAATAGAGTGGGACAACGTTTATTTGGATTATAGCTTAGATAGAATACATAGCTGCAAGAAGAGTTTCTGAAAAACTTATTTTTACATATGATGATGAACAGTTTTTTTCGTTAAATACATTAGTCGTTGTTAATTTAAAACAGACTGAAAAAAGATTTTATATAAAATTCATACTCGCAGTAATGAATTCAAAGCTTATGAATTACTATTACACGACTGTTTATAAATCTACAAAAAAAGTATTTTCGGAAATTCAAGCCAATACTGTAGGATTATTGCCGATTCCAACCATTGATAAAAATAATCAGAAGCCACTTATTACTCTTGTTGATACTATAATCAAGCTTAAAAAAGAGGGTAAAGATACCGCCGAGCTTGAAGCTCAAATCGATGCAATGGTATATGAACTGTATGGACTCACTGATGAGGAGGTCAAAGTGGTGGAAAGGGAAAATAATGTTTAAATTATTGATGCAAACTTTTACAGAAAAAGGTTTATATATTGCAATTGGCGTAATTGGATTTATATCTGGACTTGCTGGAATTTTTATTGATGTTAATTCTTTAATTTCTATTAAATGGCTACTTTTTGTGATTATAATTTCATTAATATCAATTATTGCTTTACTAAGCTTACTAAATAAAATTGTTTGGGAAAAACAAATCGATCAAAAAATTAAAATTATTAAATATAGCCAAGAAGAAGAAATTATAATATTAAAATCTAGTCAAAATATATCAATCAATTCAATATTGACATTATATATAAATAAAGATGGATATGAAAAGATTCATGCTGTTTGTATTGTATTGAATGTACAGGAAAATGGATTGATATCAGCAAAGGTTAAACGCAAGATTAATAAAGATGTTATTGATGAAACTATAGTCAAAAAAGGTATATTGAAAACAACACTACCATATTCTGTATTATTTGAGGAGAATTAAAATGGATCAATTATTTAAAGTCATTAAAGTTATTGATGAAACAACAATAGTTATTAATGCTGGTAAAAAAGAAGGGATTACCGAAAGTTCAGAGTTTTTAATATTTGAATTGGGTGAAGAGCTTTTTGATCCTGAAACAGCAGAAGAATTAGGTTGTCTTGAAATTGTAAAAGGTACAGGGGAGCCAATCCATATTCAAGATAAAATAACAACAATTGAATCTAATGTATTTTCATATCCTTTCGAAAAAAGAAGAATCATAAAA
>JARROQ010000064.1:0-4296 GCA_037383745.1 Sulfurovaceae bacterium | reverse complement strand
GGCCTTTCCTTTAGGAAAATAATTCCCTTAATTTCAGAAAATCCCAGATTGCGGTATTTTTACATTTAACCCCCTAAACTTTTTAAAAATTATATTTTAGTCCTAGAAACTTTACATTTAGGTCCCTAATTAAATTTTTATAATTTTAATTAGGCCCCTGCCTTAATTAATCTTATTTATTTTAAATAACTTTTAGATCCATAACCTTTTAACCGTAGCTCCGATTCAAGTGATTCTTGCGCTCAAGCGTTCATAGCGATGAGTTGAATCTTTTAGTACTATTTGTTTAGTAGTTAGGTGCTGTTTTATTTATTGTTTGTATTGCTTGTTTCTGATCATTATTATTAAAATGTTGCGATCTACGAGAATATTCAATACCTTCAAGAATAAGACTTTGAGCAGCAGCCAGCGGAAGAGCAAAGCAAGTGTTCCTTGACCATATTGATCCTATATGCTTTCTCCCTCTAGTTACACATTTGCATGCATTAATTGGATTACCTATACCTTATATACCTATAGGATTGGGTTTATGGTTAGTAGATTTGCTTAGCCCTGCAGTCATGAGTGTCGTACAAGTCTTTCCATCTTATATGATGTTGAGTTTGGCTTGTGTCTTTGTGAGAGTGTTTGGTCTTCCATCTCTCGTGATGTGAGATGACCATGGTGAGGATCGATGCTGTGGTTTGAGCAAGGTTGGAATGGTGGAGACGGTTGGATTCCGTCAGGTGATGTGGCTTGTCATGCTCAAATCTGCTAAGGACCGAGTCTCAGGAGTAGACATGTTACATTTCGTTATGCTTTAGATAAAGAAAAATTTATGGATTTGCAAATTATGTTAAATGAAGATATAAGACAATTAGTTAGAAATTATGATTCTGAAATTTTTGAAAAAAATGAACTATTAAGTCATATTTGCAATGATTTAAAGTATATTAATCAGATATTGAATGATGCAGAGAGTAAGCAGAAAATTCAATTGATAGAAAATGATTGTATTGTGAACACAGCTGCCAAGCAATAATAACAACCCGAAAAAGAGCTAAAAAGTGAGCAGTGTTCCCAGCCATAAACCAAGGTTTCTCTTCGGTAACACTCTCTCACTTCCTTAAAACTTTTAGCTTTAATGGTAGCTGCGCTCCATCTTCTTTTTACACAAATGAATTGTGTCATTCTAAATTTAATTTAGAATCTAGATTCCGTATCAAGTACGGAATGACAGAATTGGACTGCTTCATATTTGCTTCTCTCATCCCTGTCATCTCGATGGAAATGCATATCATAAAAACTTTACAATATCATCATTATTTTTCAATTTGTATCAACAATTTAAGTAAGCATTGATTTTAGAAAAATTATAATTCTTTGAGTCATTATAAAGATTAGAGTTGCCGTCTCTAACTTCTTGTTCCTCATATCATAATCAATTTATTTATAGGAGATATCTATCGTGAAATATTTTTTTAAAATCACACTCATGCTTTTAGTTTTGCTTTTTATAGGGTGTGGCTCAGGGGGAGATGGAGGTGAAGCCGGAAATGTAATCACTGATCCCGATCAGAACACTACTGCTTCGGACACTACACCTCCAACCATTACACTTAAAGGTGAAGCAACCATAACATTAACCGTTGGAGATGCCTACACAGAACAAGGCGCAACAGCCTTTGATGATGTAGATGGTAATGTCGCGGTAAAAAGAAGCGGAAAAGTCGATACTACCACAGCGGACAGTTATACCATCACCTATAGTGCGACAGACAGTAGTGGGAATAGTGCAACAGCAAAGAGAGTTGTCATTGTCGAAGCGGCACCACAAAGTCAGACACCTTGGTATGAGCCAAGCGTAAATACTACATGGCAGTGGCAACTTCAAGGTACTATTAACGATAGCTACGATGTTGATGTTTATGATATTGATCTGTTTGACACATCAGCAGCAACCATTAGTGCCCTTCATGCAGACGGTCGTAAAGTGATCTGCTACTTTTCGGCAGGATCCTATGAAGCGTGGCGTGACGATGCAGGCGATTTCCCCGCAGAAGCACTGGGCAATAAAATGGACGGCTGGGATGAACGCTGGCTTGATATTCGTAACAACACAGTGCGCTCCATTATGGCAGCACGCATGGATCTCGCCAAAAGCAAAGGGTGTGACGGTATTGAGCCCGATAATGTGGATGGCTATGACAACAGCAACGGTTTTGGGCTTACCGCAAATGATCAGATTGATTACAATACCTTCTTGGCACAATCGGCGCATGATAGAGGCTTGGCCGTTGGACTAAAAAACGATGTGGAACAAGTGGCCACACTGGAGCCGTATTTTGACTTTAGTGTCAATGAAGAGTGTCATCAATATGATGAATGTGACGATCTTGCCATTTTTATAACTAATGATAAGCCTGTATTTAATGCAGAATATGATAAAAAATATGAGAATAGTGCAACATTGCAAGCATTATGTGCGGATGCTCTAGAAAGGAAGTTTCAAACACTGTATCTGCCATTAGATTTGGATGATGCATTTAGGGAAGCATGTACAAAGTAGTGGCGCTTCTTGATTGTTTATTTGTATTTTTTGTTGTTTTTTAGCATATGATCTTTAAAATTTTGGATGTAACTTAAAATCTATTGACCATGCCACTTTCTTTTATCTTGCCTTTTTTAGGCGAGATACAGATCAAACTAAGGATTAGGCACATATCACAACTCTTACTAACAATAAGTTATAATAGAGAAATTAAAAATGGGAAAGTGATGTATAAGTACAGTGGTTATGATGCATCCGGCAATAGTGTCAAAGGAGCTATAAGCGCTTCCTCTTTAGATGAGGCAAAAGAGCGCCTGAGAAATCAAAATATCGTCTATAAGAGTGTAAAGCCATACCATCAATTTTGGATACTGTCTGCTCCACAGATGCCTATCGGTAAACTCAGCGATCTCTCTGTCGAACTCTCTAGCTATCTGCGATCAGGTATGACCATAATGACGGCTATCAAACTTATGGCTAGTCAGCATGAAAATGACAGAAAATATTTTGCATTTCTCTCTTCTTTGAAAGATATGCTCCAAGAGGGCAAATCGCTCTATAGTGCGCTTACAAATCAGAGCATATATCGCCTGCCGCCCTTTTTTACCCAAAGTCTAGATATAGCAGGCCAGAGTGGCAAGATCGTTGAAGTGTTACAAAGAATGGCATCATTTTTCTCTCTACAAAATAAGATACGAAGACAGACTATCAATGCCATCACTTACCCTCTTTTTATCTTCATCGTTGCTATGGGTATGAGCGCATTTTTGCTCACCTATGTTGTGCCTAAAATCACGGCAATATTTGAAGATACGCAACAAGAACTACCGGGGATTACAAAGTTTGTATTGGCACTTAGTGAGTTTATACAATCATATCAC
This sequence comes from Sulfurovaceae bacterium, assembly GCA_037383745.1. Classification (GTDB taxonomy): domain Bacteria; phylum Campylobacterota; class Campylobacteria; order Campylobacterales; family Sulfurovaceae; genus BN30871. The sequence continues at coordinate 885 of JARROQ010000064.1, read as the reverse complement.
ATCACTATCATGCTCGTGATACTCGGCGCTATCGTTGCCCAGCAGTTTTTTTATAGGAAAAGCTACAGATACGCTCTTTTTGTAGATGCAATGCTTTTGAAACTCCCCCTCTTTAAGTCGTATATACAAAATGCAGAGTTAGGACGATTTGCATACATACTTTCACTCATGTTAGAATCAGGTATCTCCTATGCACATGCAGTAAAGTTGGCATCAGCGACGATAGATAACAGAGCTTTGCGTCAATACTTTGATGAGGCGTCTAAAAAAGTTTTAGAGGGAAAAGCATTATCGTCTGCTTTGAAGCAAGACTATAGGATACTCAAAAAGAATTTTTTACAATCACTTGCCCTTGGCGAAGAGACGAGTGAGGTGGGTAAGGTGATGGAAAATCTCTCGATCCTTTATGCGCAGGAAAATGAAGATCGTGTGAAGATTATGCTTGCATTGTTAGAACCTGTGATGATGTTACTCGTCGGTCTTATCGTCGGTATCATCGTCTCCGCTATGCTCCTGCCCATCTTTAGTATGAGTCTTGGAACTTGATAGTGGCGGAGTGGCACTGTGGATGACAAAGCTAAGCGTTTCTTCTTTGTCGTATTTTAAGATGACCAATAATCCGGAGTTGTTTTGGTAACAATCAAATAGCTTTACATGTTGCAAAGATTTATCTGCTTTGATGTTTGTGCTTTGAAGTATATTTTCAAAGTTATCCACCCCTTCTATCCTCACTAAATCATCATTTCTTGTGACTACCCAACAGACCCTTGTTCTGGTAGCCCCATAGGGAGAATTGATGATTTAGTGAGGATAGAAGGGGTGGATAACTTTGAAAATATACTTCAAAGCACAAACATCAAAGCAGATAAATCTTTGCAACATGTA
>JARROQ010000063.1:0-5127 GCA_037383745.1 Sulfurovaceae bacterium | reverse complement strand
GTTTATAAATTAATTTAGCTATAATTTTCATAATTAAAAGTTAGGAAAATAAAATGATAACAGTTGCAGATGTGCAAAAAGCGGCGCAAAATGTAAATAAAGTTGCAAGTCAAACTCCTTTTGCTCATGCTCCGATATTGAGTAATCTGAGCGGATACAATGTCTATCTTAAAAAAGAAAACTTACAGCGAACAGGCTCATTTAAGCTTCGAGGTGCGTTTAATAAGATATCAAATCTTGTTGCTTCGGGTAACATCAAAGAGGTTGTTGCTTCAAGTGCAGGTAATCATGCACAAGGCGTGGCATTTAGTGCTTCACATTATGGACTTAAAGCAACGATTGTTATGCCTGAATCAACGCCGCTTATCAAGGTGCAAGGCGTAAAAAGATTTGGCGGTGATGTCATACTTCATGGTGCAAATTACAATGAAGCGTATGCTTTTGCAGTTACCTATGCCAAAGAGAAAGGGGCAAGTTTCTTGCATCCATTTGCCGATGATGAGGTGATAGCAGGGCAGGGAACCGTCGCGCTCGAGATACTTAATGAGGTCAAAGAGCTTGATTATATCATCGCTCCTGTTGGTGGTGGCGGACTCATATCCGGTATCGCCGTTGCTGCTAAGGGGATCAACCCAAATATAAAAGTTATCGGTGTAGCTGCCGAGGGTGCACCTGCGATGAAGCAGTCTTTCGATGCAAAAAAAGCGATAGACACGATAAGTGTGCGCACAATCGCTGATGGGATTGCCGTGCGTGATACATCAGAAGTGACATTGAAGTATCTGCTTGAGTATGTTGATGATTTGTTATTAGTGAGTGAAGATGAGATAGCAAGCGCCATACTTTTTTTGCTTGAAAATCAAAAGATACTTGTTGAGGGTGCGGGCTCTGTTGGAGTAGCGGCACTCATACATCATAAGTTTGATTTTCCGAAAGATTCTAAAGTTGGGATCGTTGTGAGTGGTGGCAATATTGATGTAACGATGCTTTCGCTCATTATAGAAAAAGGACTTGTAAAATCGGCTAGAAAGATGAAGCTTATAGTGACACTTGTTGATAAGCCGGGAGCTTTGATGCGTTTTACAGAGACACTCAAAAATGTGGGTGCAAATATCGTTCATATCGGCTATGATAGAACTTCTATCGATTTAGAGTTTGGTGATGCACATGTTTCGGTTGCACTTGAGACTAAAGGCGAAGAGCATCAAGAAGAGGTAAGAGCAAAGCTCAAAGAGGCAGGATTTAAATTTAGCGAAAGTTTATGATAGCGATTGATTTAGGCTCCAATACGATTCGCCTTATACATTTTGAATGCAGCACACAAACGATACTTTTTGAAGAGAGCATTATCGTTAAAAGTGCGGACGGTATAGCAATCAATGGCAATATTTCATCTTCTGCACTCACTAGAGTCATAGAGGCGATCAAGCTTTTTCAATCTAAGATTGATTTTCACAAAGAGAGCGTTGTAGCTGTTACAACGCAAGCATTACGAGAGGCAAAAAATTCCAAAGATGTACTTGATGCCATAAAGAGAGCAACAGGAGTAGCGTTTCAAGTTATCAGTGGAGATGAAGAAGCAAGGCTTACGCTCAAAGCCGTTGATTTTAGGCTTAACCAACTTGGGTTTAGAAAAGGTTTTATGCTTGTTGATATCGGCGGAGGGTCAACGGAAATCATCTTGAGTGACGGCAATGATTTTTTAGCAAAGAGTTTTCCTGTCGGTATCGTGACACTCTCTCAAAAACATACAAGTCAAGAGGCGATGGAAGCCTATCTTGATGATTATAAAAATAATTTCATAGATTTTATACATAGTGCAAAAGAGAAGCTTGGATGTATAGAGCTTTTTGTAGCAACTGCAGGGACACCGACGACTCTAGCAAATATGAAGCTTGGTAGAAGCGCAGCAGAGTACAATGCCCAAGATATAAACGGTGTGAGCATTACTTTAGATGAAGCATTGGTGCAGCTTGAAAAATTGTTGCGTATGAATCAGGCACAAAAGATTCAAGCAGTAGGTGTGGGCAGAGAAGATATTATCACCGCAGGCGTACTTATCTTAAAGCAACTCTATGAGGCAGGTGGCTTTCGTGAGTGTATTGTGATTGACGATGGTCTTCGCGAAGGTGTAGCGCTTGAAGCATGTGAGAAAAATTGTAATTTTAAATCCCTATGCGATTTTTAGCTTTTTAGCTGTAAAATATAATTTTCAATAATTTTTATTATAAGTGTGTTAGCCGTGTATTCTTGATGGGGGAGGGATATATGAATATAAAATTGTGCCCGATAAAAATATTTAAATTAAATTTGTATCTTATTTTGTTTTTGCTTCTTGCGGGTATATTGAGTGGGGTATCAAAAATATATTTAACCGATCATTATCTTTATGGCCTTATTCCGCTTTTTGATTTGGATCATGAAAGAAATATACCAACATTTTACTCAACATTTGCCCTTATCGCGGCTAGCATATTACTCTTTTTTATAACATGTGCCTGCAAGAGTTTAAAACTGTCATACGCCTATTGGCTTGGTCTCTCTTTGGTATTTCTTTTTCTATCGATTGATGAAATGTGTTCCCTCCATGAGCAATTAGGTCCAATTCTTAGAGGGCATTTAAAAGTATCAGGGGTTTTTTATCGAGCATGGATAATACCTTATGGTATAGCACTTGCTGTCTTTGTGGTTATATATGTAAAGTTTTTATTTTCTTTGCCTAAAAATATCATATTTTTATTTATATTTGCGGGCACGATATTTGTAGTCGGCGTCATTGGTTTTGAGATACTTGGTGGTTTACAAAAGCAATTATTTGGAGTAAATAATATTTTATATACCTTTTATTATATATGCGAAGAGTTATTTGAGATGGTGGGAATCGCGATTTTTAATTATGCATTGCTTTTATATATAGTCGATTATTTTGAGCCTATTATGATAGAAACAAAGGAAGGTAAAAAAGAAAAATAGATGCTTTTGGTAACTTTTATTTATATTTTATATTGTTTATAATAAAAATAATATAATAATTTATGAATTTAAAAGTATAATTAATTAAGGTGTTTGATTTTATTGATTTGTGAATTATTTAATGTTTGTTAAAAGTTGATAAAAGCTTCACCTCCATGTAAATAGTTGTGTCCACTGTTTTCTTGATTTGCTTCAAGCATCTACTTTTATTTGGAAAATATTATTTATTATCTTGCTAGTAAATAGTTACTAAATATTTTTAGTATGAATTAAAATGAAAAGGAGAAACGAATATGAATATTAAGCGAAAATAAATAGTTGTGTCAGCAAAGACTAATATGCAAAATGAACTTGCCGGGAAGCTAATGCTTCTCCGTCCTCAGCGTGCCTATGCTATTCCATATTATACGCTTGATGGTAATGACACTGAATATCTCATTTCAAATCCAAATAATCAAGTTACACAAATAACATTAGTGATATTTGGTTTAAAATGTGAAATTGTAAAAAGAGAAGAAATTACTCTAAAGCCTAATTGCACACAAACGGTTAGATTGCGATCGATTGTTGCTGAGAATGCTGGTCAAGCAATTTTAGTATCATCACTTGAAATTATCACTCATATATTATATTTAAGCGAAAAAAGTGTTGCAGTTACCGGAGGAGAGTTGGCAGGAAGTAATAATCTTTTCAGTTGGTCGCGCAGAGAGCAATCAAGAACTTATGGCTTTGGTTATCGCGCAAAAGCTATTCTAGGAGATTCTGTTATGGGGTCTGTTTTTGTTTCAAATCCACATCAAACGGCAATAACGGGTTCAATTGTATTTTATAATCAAAAATGTAGTCCAACTAAACCAAAGCGTATAACTATAAAACCAGGCTGTACAGTAGAATATAAATTTCCAAAAGAGAGTTACGGTTATGGTAGGATTCAGGTGTCAAATCAAGCTGTTATTAATGTTCTTCACTTTACCGGTCATTCGAAAGCTGTTGCAGCTGCAGAGTTACTAGATGAGAGCAATAAACTTACTGTGCCCTCAATTGACCCTAAGCCAAAAAGTAAAATATTGTTTGATGATACGCACTCATGTCGCCCCGGAGCTACTAATGATTGGACGGATTACGAAAAAGCCCTTACTAATGTAGGTTTTTCAGTGGCACATTATACTGCTTCAGTTGTTACACTTGTAGCTTTAAAAAAATATGATGTTTTTGTGATTGTTACTCCTAGATTGAGTTATACAAGTGCAGAGAAAAAAGCTATTTCAGATTTTGTCAATCAAGGTGGTGGATTATTGATTGTTCAAGATTTTGGGAATGCTCCTTGGTCGGTACCGACAAGAGAAATTCTAAATTATTTTGGTGCTAATGATGATAATAATATAATAGATGATCCAACTAATAATATGGGCAACGGACAGATCGATGATGTTATTTTTGATTATCAACGTAATTTTTTTGGACATCCAATTACTGACGGATGGAAGAGTTTTCATGTTGATGCTGCAACGTCCTTATTTGGCAAAGGATGGGATGACATAGTCGAAACTGATGATGACTCTAATCCATCAAGACGTCCTGTACTTATTGCGCGTTCTTTTGGAGAGGGTAGAATAGTCGCATTTGGTGATTCAAACACATGGGCAAATCATTTAATAGGTAATTTAGAAAATGAAAAGTTTGGCATACGTTGTGCCGAATGGCTTTTGTTTAGAATATAGACACTAAAGCCTTAGTTGATTAAGATGCAAGATTAAAGTAGATGTAGAAGTTAACATGAACCAACTATTTATGTAGTAAAAGTATATTTAGCAGATTAATTTAAATATTAAAATATTTCTTCGAGTTACTATAATCATAAAATATTAAGTACATCAGAAATTGGTGGTTTACAAAAGTAGTTATTTGGAGTAAATAATGTTTTATATACTTTTTATTGTATATGCGAAGAGTTATTTGAGATGGGTCGGTCATTTTAATCTTATTGTATATAGAAACAAAGGAAAGTAAAAAAGATAAATAATGCAAGGCAGGTCCAACTTACATGATTAGCTCATAATTAAAAGGAATGATAATCTCTATCTCTTTAAGCGGTGCGATAAACTCTTTTGACGCTTTCTTTAAGATATTGATACTGTTTTGATTGAGTATGCT
>JARROQ010000062.1:0-7546 GCA_037383745.1 Sulfurovaceae bacterium | reverse complement strand
CAGCGAAGCGCTCTCCCAGCTGAGCTAATGCCCCAAGAAAGAAGAAATTTTATAGCATATTTCCATAAAAATAGCTTATGGGCATCTCTAAAACCCTGGATGCTCATATTACTTCGCGTCAAAAAAATAGGGTTCTATCTCTTTTTTGCTTGCAAAAGGAGTGACCTCAAAAATTTGATTCGCAATCTCTACTTCATAGGATGTATCTTTTTTACTTTTCGCATAGCTTATGGCTATCTTTGCTGCCAATGCTTTTTCTCTCTCTGTAGCATCATTGTGAATAACAGATGTAGGACCGATAACAGGCAGTTCAAAAAGCGTGTATTTTGAGTAATCGATGGCTTCTAAAGAGGTATTGTCTGCTTCATCTCTGCCGACAACTAATTTTGCTCCGTCTTCTAATCTAAAATGCCGGCCAAACTTTAAAATCTCGATATCTTCAAGCTCAAATGTATCGTATTTGATATGCTCTCTTATGCGTGCGCTGTAGTGTATCTCTGTCAGCAGACAACCTCCGCCCGGACTTTGATAATCTTCCCAGCCGTACTTACTTGCAAGAGCTAGTTGTTGCTGTCTATTTCTACCGCTTATATCATGCAGTTTTTCTCTCTCTACCCAACCCTCTTGCTCCGGTGTTGAAATCTCCATAAGTTTAGCACTAAGCGGTCTCAAGATAAGCTTATCTTCCTTGTCTCCGGCGAGCATACTGACTCGCATCATAGCATCCGCCCTTTGGCTCATAGGCCGCTGCCCTAAAACCTCTCCCGTGATGATAAACGAAGCGCCGAACCGCTCGAGCAATCCTTTTGCAACTTTGAACATGTACCCATGACAATCGATGCAAGGATTGAAATTTTTTCCATATCCATACTTTGGGTCAAAAAGTATATCTCTGAGATACTCACTTCTTACATCGATCTTCATAAATGAGGCGCCCGCTTTTTCGGCTCGCTCTTTGAGCAGTGCATCTACATCACTTTTGCCGCCAAACCCTATATCAATATAGAGTGCTATCACCTCTACTCCAAGATCACTGATGACCTTGGTTGCCAACATACTATCTAGTCCGCCACTAAAGAGCGCTAATGCCTTCATATGCTACAAACTCTCCTCTTCGTAATTTCGGAAGTATATCGGACTTTATCTTGCGTACAATTATTTTTTTCTTTTCATAAGGGATGTTGTCGTTTTTATACACTCTCTTGAGTGTGCCCTCATAGAACACTATCATATTTTGCCTCAGCTCTTTTTTGAGCGTATCGATTGTCAAGAGCTGTATCCCCTCATCTATCAATATAGACCTCAAGAGTGGATTGTCAAACTCTCCTTTGATAAGTGCATCAAAATGAGCCTTGTAGGAGCCAAACATACTTGGATCGACTACATCTAAAACATCATCGACATACTCTGGGTTTTCCAGTAAGGTTTTGAGGATTTGTTGACTACTCGTGTCTTCGACTTTTCGAGAAAGTTTTTCTCTTGCTTCGCTTCTTGCCATGCCTTTTGAAAAAAGCGAAGGCGCAACACCAAGCATCGAAGATGCCAAAGGGATATAAGAGTCTCTCATGATTTCGCTCAAACCAAAAAGGTACTCTTTGCAAGCCACAAAAGCTTCCTCTTTTGCTTTTGGATCACTCAGTTCATACTCGTCTATGATTTTCTCTAAAACAAAATTGACAAAAGGTTGACTTTTTCTAAAAAGTTCCGCTACTTCTGCGCTCTTTTTGTTTGCAATCATATCGGCAGGATCTTGCCCGTCAGGGAAAAGCACTACGCCTCCGTCAAATCCTGCGCTTGAGAGCATAGTAGCAGCTTTGAGTGCGGCATTCACGCCTGCACTGTCCCCATCGTACGCCAAGATAACTTTCGGGTCACCCTTTCTAAGGAGTGGCAGATGCTCACTGGTAAGCGCTGTGCCGAGTGTAGCGACAGCCTCTTTGAATCCACCTTGATGAAGCATGATAACATCGATATAGCCTTCGGTGATAATGATCTTTTTATGTTTATAGATATGCTCTTTTGCCTGATGATACCCGTAAAGCAGTTGCGATTTATTAAACAATTTTGTCTGTGGGGAGTTAATATATTTTGCAGGATGATCACCAAGTGTTCTTCCTCCAAATCCAACGATAGAGCCGCTTCCTGAGTAGATAGGAAAGATAACTCTCTCAACGAGTCTTGCGTAGATGCCATTATCTCCACTGGCTAAAACTCCCGCTTCTATCGCTGTAGCAGGAGGGGTTGAGAGGGAGTTTAGATATGCGATCACCTGTGGACTCGTAGGGGCATATCCTATCCCGAAAGTTTCGATAGAGTCTTGTGATATATCTCTCTCTTTGAGATAATTGAGTGCTTTTGGCTCTCTGAGAAGGTTTGCTCCATACCACTTGTTGATATTTTCTAAAACTCTTTTTGCATCATTGTGATCACTGCTAGAGTGTGTGTAGTGCAGCGTAAAGTTATAGTTTGAGGCCAGCTTCTCGATAGCTTCAGGGTAGGACAACTTTTCATACTCCATAACAAACTTGATGCTATCGCCACCAACCCCACAACCAAAGCAGTGGTATATCTGCTTAGAAGGAGAGACGACAAAACTTGCTGTTTTCTCTCCGTGAAATGGACAGCATGCCTTAAAATTTGCACCACTCTTCTTGAGCTCAATGTAGCTGCCAATCACATCAACAATATCTATGGTGGATTTGAGTGTTTCAATGGATGCATTATCTATCATTTCATCATTATATCAAATTTGCTATAATCTTAAAGATAAAAAATAAAGCGAGCCCAATTGCAACAATTTATGCCCTCATACGGCGATCCTCTTTATAGTATACTTTTTTTAGTATTTTTAGGCTTCATTATAGCGCTTGTAAACTACCTATGGGGGCTCTATGCATCGAACCAAAAGAGAGCTGAACTTCTAGGATTTTTGGAAAAATTTGATAACAATGAGTGTATTATCGATACGCAATCGATGCCCTTTGAGCCCAATATGCTCAAGCCTCTCTCGCTTCTTGCTAAAGCTTTTGAAAATAGCGGAGAGTACCATAGGGCGATTAGTCTCTATCTCTATCTTATAAAAAATATGGGTGATAAAGAGACTCAACTTGAGCTTATGAAACATCTTGGCAAGACCTATCTGCATGCCGGATTCATGGAACGGGCAGAGTCAATCTACCTCTCGGTTCTTAAAACAAAACCAAGAGATCAAGACGCGCTCTTAAAACTCGGTGTTGTTTATGAGATGATGCATGACTACAAAAAAGCAAAAGAGACACTAGAGCCACTTGAGACGATAGGCTTTGATGTGCGAGAGCTTGAGCGACATTGGAAGCTACTTGGCATAAGTGCAAATAAAAAATCAGATCAAGATACAAAGATGAAAGAGCTTATAGCACTCTACGAAGATGATAAAAGTCTCAACTATAGAGATATCATCTCGCTTCTATTTAGGTTTGATGATAGTAGAGCTTGGGATTTTGTCGATACACAAAGGGTGGATGAGATACTCGATATTTTATGGGCATTAGATGCCAAAAAAGTAGATACAAAAAAGGTAAATAGTGACGCTGTGCTTAAAAGAATCTATTATGCCAAAGGCTATATCAAGCAGAGCAAAGAGGCGTGCGGGATATTTAGTATTGATACCATAGCCGATGCAAAACAAAACGGTAATGAGCGTGCTGATCTCTCTTTTTCTTACCTCTGTAAAAAATGCAAACATAGCTTTCCTATAGGCTTCAAAAGATGTCATAACTGTATGAGTATCAATACCGTAAAAGTGGAGGTTGAGATTGCAGAAAAAAGCATGCAAACAGATAGTTCTTTACTCTGATGGTTCAAGCCTCGGCAACCCCGGACCGGGAGGATACGGTGGCATACTGAGGTTTAAAGACAAAGAAAAGATATTTAGTGGCGGCGAAGCACATACCACCAACAATCGCATGGAACTTCGTGGGGTTATAGAGGGACTCAAGCTTCTCAAAGAGCCGTGTCATGTAGATGTCTATTCCGATAGTAGCTATGTAGTCAATGCAATTAATGAGTGGCTAAAAGGGTGGATCGCCAAAGATTTTAAAAAGGTTAAAAATGATGATCTCTGGAGAGAATATATAGAAGTTGCAAAACCACATACGGTAAAAGGACACTGGGTCAAAGGGCATGACGGGCACAAAGAGAATGAGATTTGCGATCAACTCGCCAAAAATGAAGCACTAAAATATCAAGCGAAGCTCATTTAAAATGGTTATTATGCTAAGATACTACAAACAAAAACTAGAGGATTTTACGATATGAAAGATTTGCGAAATCTTGAAGAGAGGATAGGTTATACCTTTGAGAAAAAGCAATTGATTATTGAGGCCTTAACACATAGAAGTTACAAAAAGCCTTACAATAATGAGCGGCTTGAATTTTTAGGAGATGCTGTGCTTGATCTTGTGGTTGGCGAATTTCTTTTCCACAAATTTGAAAATTCGGATGAAGGCATACTCTCTAAGATACGTGCGTCACTTGTCAATGAAAACGGTTTTGCTAAACTTGCTAGACTTATAAATCTTGGGGATTATATCTATCTCTCGCCCGCTGAAGAGAATAATAACGGCAGAGAAAAACCCTCACTTTTATCAAATGCTTTTGAAGCACTCATCGGTGCTATCTATCTCGAATCCGGACTCGATAAAAGCAAAGAGATAGCACAGACTCTTATCACGCAAGCACACCCGGTGATAGATCTTGAAACACTCTCGAAAGATTACAAAACAGCACTGCAAGAGATTACGCAAGCTACACACGGCATCACACCGACTTATGTCGTACTTGACTCTTTTGGTCCTGATCACAAAAAAGAGTTTGAGATCGCCATAATATTAGATGACGAGCAGATAGCAAAAGCAATGGGTAAAAGTAAAAAAGAGGCGCAACAAAAGGCAGCAAAAAAAGCACTCGATATACTGGGTAAAAGGAGTTCTCATGAATAGTTTTGGTAAAAGATTTACTCTAACTACCTTTGGAGAGTCGCATGGCAAAGCGATTGGATGTATCGTCGATGGCGTCCCTGCAGGCCTAGAGATAGACATAGAGTTTATTCAAAATGAGCTAGATCGAAGAAAGCCGGGCAAGAGTGATCTTGAAACTGCAAGAAAAGAGAGTGACACGGTTGAGATACTCTCCGGAACTTTTGAGGGCAAAAGTACAGGCACGCCTATTACCATGGTGATATCTAACACGGATCAAAAAAGCAAAGATTATGACGCTATCAAAGATATATTTCGCCCGGGGCACGCTGATTTTACCTATTTTCACAAATACGGCATCAGAGATTATAGAGGCGGAGGAAGAAGTAGCGCGAGAGAGACAGCCGCTAGAGTTGNNGATGCAACACAAGAAAAGGCACAGATAGAAGCGATACAAAAAGCCAAAGAGGCACATGATTCCGTAGGTGGCGTGGTACTTACGCTTGCGAGGGGAGTTCCTGCAGGCTTAGGTGAGCCTCTCTATTATAAGCTCGATGGTATCCTTGCTGAAGCGATGATGGGCATCAATGCAGCAAAAGCAGTCGAGATAGGCGATGGGATGGAAGCCTCTAGAACAAAAGGCTCGACCAATAATGACCCCATAACCAAAGAGGGTTTTAGCTCTAACCATAGTGGAGGCATCTTAGGTGGGATTAGTAACGGTGAAGAGATAGTTGTAAAGACCTATTTTAAGCCGACACCCTCTATATTTCAATCCCAAGATACCATCACAAAAGAGAACGAAGAGAGCATATGCAACCTCAAAGGCAGACATGATCCCTGTGTTGCCATCAGAGGAAGTGTCGTCTGTGAAGCTATGATGGCACTCGTGCTTGCCGATATGCTTTTACTCAATATGGGTAAAAAAATCTCTGATATTGAAAAAATATATAAAAGAGTGACCACTATATATTAACATTTAAAGATATGCAAAAGATCACACCTTTTATCCAAGGCTTTAATCCAAAACTCTCAGCAAACACCATCAATGCTTTGCAAGATATGCAAATAGCCCTAGATGTTCAAAATAATCATGGTTTTTTAGATGATATCAAGATAGAGATATACCCTATCAAGCTTCCAAGTGAGATACAAAATTCACTCAAAGCCGATGAGCGAAAAGCCATGGAGCAACATCTTAAACAAAAAACCATTATGCTCTATCTGAGTTTTGACAAATCCTTATCAGATTTTAAGGGGTATCTTCAAGATATAGATATCAAAGAGCTAAAAAAAGAGCTAAAGATACAAGGCGATACTTTTAGCGGAAAGATAAAAGATGGGAAAATCATCAGTTATGAAGAAAATATCAAAGAATTTAGCTTTAAAGCAGACGAAAAAAACATCGTAAGATTTTCAGATATGTATACCGCAAAAAGGACACAAGGCAAAGATACACTTGAAAAACACTATACATTAAAAGCGAAAACCTTTTTTATGGCACTGCAAGAGAGCAATGCAACAATAGATAACCTCGATGTTGAGCTCTCTTGGATTGCAAATGACACAACAGTTAACGCCTCAATAAAAGGAGCTTTAGGTACTTTGGCTTTAAACAATAAAGATCAGATGCGAGCCTTCGAAGGTATCATCCTCGATGTGGATATAAAAAATATCAATCAAACGCTTATCTCTAAGATCAATAAAAACAAACTCAAAGATATAGATGAATTTAGCAAGCTAATGAGTGCAAAAAATCCCATAGTTACCATCAATACCTTTGAAGCCAAAAAGATAAAGCAAGACAAAGTAAGCACCGAAGGTTTTCAAATACAAGGCGAGATTATAAGCGATGCATCTAAGAGTAGCGATCAAGATATCTACAAATCTTTGATGATTAATGGAAAATTAACTCTATCTAAAAGCCTGTTTGATCTTTTATCACAAAATCCTTCTATGGATATCCTATTTATGCTAATTCCGCAAGAGGAAAAAGAGAATTATTATATATTTGATATTTATTACGATGATACACTCACGGTCAACACAGAGCGGATTTTATAAACTATCTCACGCTTTATAAAAATAAAAGTAAACTTAAATAAAAAATAATTTTAAAGAATTTTAGATTTTCATTAATTTTTTGTTAATTTACTTGACATCTTTAAAAAATGTGTGTTATACTGCTCCCGTATTTAAACAAAAAAGGAGTTTTAAATGAAAAAAGCGTTATTGCTATCTGTGATAGCTTCGACAATGATCATGGCGGGCGGAGACATCGCTCCAGTAGAACCAGTAGTAGAAGTGGAGGCTCCGGCTCCATCAGGCTGGACATTTACAGGTCAAGGTGTAGTTTACTACCAAACAGCTGATGAGCTAGGTGCCGGTACAGCTCCTAGAAGTCTTTTTGATCAAGATTCTTCTTCTGCAAATGCAGGTGTAAGTTTGAAAGCTGAAAACAAAGATATCATTGGTGGTCTTGGTGCCGGTGTAAAACTTGTTGGTGTTGGTACACTCGGTCTTGAAGAAGATGTAGTAAGTAATGTTATGGAAACTGCTGATGGTACACTCAATGGTGGTGCTATCACTGA
>JARROQ010000061.1:0-8199 GCA_037383745.1 Sulfurovaceae bacterium | reverse complement strand
TAGGGTGGATAGCAAGAGAGTATCCCCATATCATTCGTCGTATACATGAGCAGGGTTATGAGATAGCTAGTCATTCAGATATGCATCAATTGGCTTATGAACAAAGCAGAGATGAATTTGCAGAGGATCTGAAGCGTTCCATCGGCTCCATAGAAGAGATAATGGGCGAGAAGGTACGAGCTTATCGAGTCCCCGGATTTTCATTCAAAAAAGAGAACAAATGGGTTTTTGAGATTTTAGCCAAAAACGGAATCGAGGTTGATTGCTCCATCTTTCCTGCTGCGCGATCACATGGAGGTTGTACTTCTTTTGGTCATGCTGAGCCTGCATGGATTGAGATGGATGGTATCAAAATCAAAGAATTTCCTATCAATCTCTATAAAGTACTTCATAAAAATATCATCTTTGCAGGTGGCGGATATTTTAGATTTTTCCCATATCCGGTTATAAAATATATGATGAAACGTTCAAATTATGTCATGACCTATTTTCATCCAAGAGATTTTGACCCCAATCAACCGATTATAAAAGAGTTAAATGCCATAAGGAGATTTAAATCATATTGTGGATTGAATTCATCTTTTGAAAAATTAGAGCGTTTTATCGATGATTTTGAATTCATCGATTTGCAAAGTGCAGAGAAAAAAGTTGATTGGAATCAAGTAAAAACGATAAAATATTGATTTGCACAGCATAAACCAGGGTCTCTAAGGACAAATATTGAAATACCCCTATAAAACAACTTTCTTTTTAACACTTCTAATCATAGAGTTTTTGGCTACGGCAACAAAAGGTGTAGAGCAGATAACATTGGGGTGGGACAAACTCAATCATTTGGCTGCTTTTAGCGTATTGTATATATTGTTTTCTCTTGCATTTAGGCAAGCAAGTGTCGTTTTGAAAGTTGTTTTGCTTATTGCCTATGGATTGCAGATAGAAATAGCACAGCATTTTCTACCTCCAAGGGAATTTTCTTTGCTTGATGTCATTGCAGATATGATAGGGATACTTTTTGGTTTTTTCATATACCCCTATGTCGCTAAGTTTGCAAAATAATTTTTGTAGATTATAGAAATAGATTAAAAGAGATAATTGATACCAACTGTTCCGAGCATACCTTTATCACTTCTTTCAAGGTCAAAACGTGCTTTGCCTTCTACTATAAATTGAAATGAATCATTTAAAGGCACTTTAACACCGGCTCCAAAGATGAAGTTCCAATCATTTCGATCGGCTACATCATTTATAGTGCGATATCCAAATCCACTCGAGACAAAAAGAACTGCAGGGTCAATCGTGCCAAAATCGTAATTTATACTACCGATATAATCAACAACATCAACTTTTTGAGTGTTGTATTTTGGTCTTGTGTAGAGTATTTCACCGACGAAAGAGAGTTTTTCTGTCATATAGTATCCGCCTCTGAGTCCAAAGCCGGGGAAATCACTATCGACACCATCACCATTATAACCTTCAAATATCCCAACTCCACTTATGCCTATCGTGAAATGTTTTGAGAGGTCATTTGCTTGTACGAAAACAGTACCATACATGATAAATGATATGATAAAAAATATTTTTTTCATATTAAATCCCTATTGTTATGCAGATTATTTATTATTTAATCATATTTATAATTTTGATTAACTTAAAAGAGTATTTTTTAATACTACTTTGATATGATTATTTTCAAGGAAAAATATGATTATAAATCACGATAAAAAATATATCTTTGTTGGTTTGCCATTCTCGGCTTCATCTGCTATATCAAAAGAGCTTGTAGAGTGTTATGAGGGAGAGTTTATATTGAGTAAGCATGCGAACATACCTACACTTTTGCGCCTAAGACCGGATATTGACATCACTCAATACTGTATCTTTGCAGTTGTAAGAGACCCTGTGGATATCGAATGGACCAAATATAATAAGATATTAACTGATGCTTATGGCGCTCACACTAACCCTGATTATTTTATAGAAAATGGTGGCTGGGTAACCAAAAGAGCAAGAAGTATATACAAAAAGATTACGGAGAATCATCTAAATTTCGAGGAGTATCTTCGCCATATTTACAAATTGTATCCGTTTGATAATGATCTCTCTATAAACGCCAAATATCTCGATAGGGTTATTCGGTTTATCGTAGGCATTATAAAATCAATATTTTTGAGAAAGTCTATTTCAAGGCATTTCAGCCCCTTCGTTTTATAAAGCGTTTACGATTCGATGCTCTTAGAAACAAGCAAGAAATAGGTTTTTGAAGAAGCCCCATAATTATAATGATAGAGAGTCTTCTCCCTCTCTTATAAAGAAAATTCGATAAAATTTTAATAGTTATCGTGGATTGGTTTTTTAATTGATCTATCAAAATATCTCAATAGAGAACCATTAAAGGGAGTTCGATGAAGATAGCCATAGCAGGGACAGGGTATGTGGGGCTCAGCAATGGACTTTTGCTGGCACAACACAATGAAGTAGTAGCGTTTGATATCGATCCTAAAAAAGTGGAGATGCTCAATGCCAAAGTATCCCCCATTGAAGATAAGGAGATACAAGAATACCTCGCAAGAGACGATATCAATTTTAAAGCAACATTAGATAAAGCTGAAGCTTATGAGGGTGCAGAGTATATCATCATCTCTACTCCTACCAACTATGACCCCGATACAAACTATTTTGATACGACATCAATAGAGAGTGTCATAAAAGATGTGTTAGAGATCAACCCTGATGCAACTATGGTGATAAAATCAACAGTTCCTGTCGGCTATACCAAGTCTATCAATGAGCGCTTTGAGACAACTAACATAATCTTCTCTCCGGAATTTTTAAGAGAAGGGAAAGCGCTCTATGACAATCTTTATCCAAGCAGGATTATCGTAGGAGAGAAATCTAAAAGAGCAGAGAAATTTGCTATGCTATTAGTTAGCGGTGCGCTTAAAGAGGATATACCGGTTCTTTTTACAGATGCGACCGAAGCTGAGGCGATTAAGCTTTTTTCAAATACCTATCTTGCCATGAGGGTTGCCTATTTTAATGAGCTGGACTCTTATGCACAGATGCATAATCTCAACACTAAAGATATCATAGAGGGTGTAGGGCTTGATCCAAGAATCGGGAATCACTACAATAACCCAAGCTTTGGATATGGCGGGTATTGCCTACCAAAAGATACGAAGCAACTTTTAGCAAACTATAAAGATGTACCTTCAAATATAATCGAAGCGATAGTTAATGCCAATGCTACTAGAAAAGACTTTATAGCCGGCTCAATCATCAAAAAACTACAAGAGAATGGTAAAGAGTCTCAGGGAGGAACCGTAGGCATCTATAGGCTTGTGATGAAAAGTGGATCAGATAATTTTAGAAGCTCGGCCATTCAAGGGATCATGAAGAGAATCAAAGCAAAGGGGATACCTGTAGTTATCTATGAGCCGGCATTGGGCGATGAGGAATTTTTTGGCTCTAAGGTGATAAAAGATATCGACGAGTTTAAAGCGATTTCAGATGTAATCGTAGCAAATAGGCTTTCCGATGATATCTCTGATATTAAAGAGAAGGTCTATACAAGAGACATTTTTAATAGCGATAGTTAGATATACATGAAGATACTCATAACAGGTACGGCAGGTTTTATAGGCTTTCATCTGGCCAAAAGACTTCTTGAACGTGGTGATGAAGTGGTCGGGCTTGATAATATCAATGACTATTATGATGTCAATCTAAAATATGCGAGATTAAATGAGCTTGGTATAAGTCAACGAAAGATAAAAGATAATATTTTAGTACCTTCAAGTGTGTATCCTCGTCACAAATTTATAAAAACAAATCTGGAAGATAGAGAAAATATCAATACCTTATTTGAGTCTGAAAGATTTGATGCACTCTGCAATCTAGCAGCCCAAGCGGGAGTAAGGTACTCTTTGGAAAATCCACATGTTTATATCCAATCTAATATAGTCGGCTTTATGAATATCCTTGAAGCCTGTAGGCAAAATGGTATCAAGAATCTCTCTTATGCAAGTAGTTCCAGTGTGTATGGTTTAAACGAATCGCAACCTTTTCAAACAAGTGATCATGCCGATCATCCTATCTCTTTGTATGCGGCGACCAAAAAAAGCAATGAGCTTATGGCACATACATATAGTCATCTTTATGGTATTTCTACGACAGGGTTGAGGTTTTTTACCGCTTATGGTCCATGGGGACGCCCCGATATGGCTCCGATGCTTTTTGCGGATGCCATACTTAACGATAGTGAGATAAAAATATTTAATCATGGAAAGATGAGTAGAGATTTTACCTATATCGATGATATAATTGACGGCATTATAAAAGTGATAGATAATCCTGCAAGAGCAAATGAACATTTTGATACAAACAATCCTGATCCGTCTATCTCTAGTGCTCCATATAAAATCTACAATATGGGCAATAGTGCACCTGTAAATTTAATGAATTTTATAGAGATACTCGAAAAGACTTTAGGGAAAAAAGCAAAGAAGAAGCTTGTTGATATACAGCCGGGTGATATCGAATCAACATATGCGGATACTAATGATTTTGCCAGTGACTTTGGTTATAAACCGCACACAGAACTTTTAAAAGGGATAAGTGAATTTGTGAAATGGTATAAGGAGTTTTATAAAAGAGTAAAATCATAGGTGGTATTTTTTTGATTTTTGGTTGCGGGAGACGGATTTGAACCGCCGACCTTTGGGTTATGAGCCCAACGAGCTACCGGACTGCTCTATCCCGCGTTAGAATAGGTTGTGAGTGGATGGGGTAGAGGGATTCGAACCCCCGAGTGACTGGACCAAAACCAGTTGCCTTACCGCTTGGCTATACCCCAAACTAAAAGAAAATAAATCCTTTTCTTTGTGGGCGAGATTATAGCCAAAAGATATCGCATTGTCAACACTTATGCCTCTATTTTTCAAAAAATATTCGTTAAGAACAAGAAGATATAATACCATAATAATTATATTAATAAAGAGAGAGAATATGCAACACTCAATTTCTAGGGTCAAAAAGGCCATAGAGGATATTAAAAACGGTCGTATGGTCATTATGATGGATGATGAAGATCGTGAAAATGAGGGTGATTTGGTGTATGCAGGTGTTTTTACTACGCCTGAGAAAGTAAATTTTATGCTCAAAGAAGCAAGAGGGCTTATCTGTGCGCCTGTAACAAAAGAGATAGCTTCTAGGTTAGAGCTTTATCCCATGGTCAAAGAGAATGACTCTAACCATGAGACGGCATTTACGATATCAATCGATAGCGCGAGTGCCGATACGGGTATCTCTGCTTTTGAGCGAGATGATTGTCTTAAAAAACTCTCAGATCCGCTAGTGCAAGCCAAAGATTTTGTACGTCCAGGGCATATCTTTCCTTTGATTGCAAAAGATGGTGGTGTGCTTGTAAGGACGGGGCACACAGAGGGTTCTGTCGATCTCTGTAAATTAGCGGGGCTCGCTCCCGTATCTGTGATATGCGAGATTGTCAAAGATGATGGTGCGATGGCAAGAAAAGATGATTTGGAATTATTTGCAGCCAAACATGATCTCTCTATCATCTATATCTCAGATATTGTTTCTTATAGACTTACAAATGAAAATCTTGTTAAGAAGATAGGTAAAACGCAAGAGTCTGAGTTGATGGGCGCCAAGGTGAATGTCAGTGAATATAGTGATCATCTAGGAAGAAAACATAAAGTAATCGAGTTTTATAAAACGCACTCTTTGAGTAATGTGCGATTTCACAATATCGGGCTTGATAGTGATCTTATATTGGGTGAAAAGAAGTTGGAGGTACTTATAAGTAGTATTGAGTATCTAAAAAGTAATGGCGGCGTATTGATATTGCTTGATACTAAGACGATCTCAAAAGAACAGGCAAAAGAGTTTGGTGTAGGCGCACAGATACTCAAAGACTTGGGTGTCAAGCAGATCAGACTGCTTACAACGCACTCCGATACTGAATTTGTGGGCTTAAGCGGCTTTGGTCTTGATGTTATAGAAAAGATATTGCTGAGCTAATGTTTAAAAACAAGAGCATTGCCACTATCTATATCTATGGTATGGCGATTATGCTCTGTATTACACTTTTGTTTATATTGCTCCTTATCTATGAGGAGTATAATGAGTTTGAGAGAGATTCCGTTAGGCTCAGGGCATCAAATATCAAAACACAAAAGATAAAAATGGTAGATGATACCAAGAGAATTATCTCTTTCTTGACGCAAGAAAAAGAGACAATCAAGTCGATGAGCCAAACAGAGCAATCTAATTTTTTCAACAATATCTATTTTTCAAATGAAAATAGAAAGCTCTTTTTTGTCTATGATCTTCAAAGCAGTACATTTGTTGTCTTGCCGACTTTTGGAGTGCAAAAGATTGAGCAGGCCATACAAGAGTTCAAAAATAGCACATCTAATACCTATGAAAATGAACTCGTCTATATAGAGAGGATGAAAGCTCTAAAGTGGGTGCTTGGCTTTAGTGTTGATACAGAGGCGATTAATGCGGATATCTTGACACAAAAAGAGAAGCTAAGGAAACGGCTTATAAAGCTTATGATGGAGATACTCTCACTTGGGGTTATACTCTTTGGGTTTATGCTTATCTTGGCATGGGTGTTGCATGCAATCATGAAAAAACAGGTAGATATCTTTAGGGATTATTTTCAGATAGCCTCAAAGAGTTATAGCGTCATAGATCAAAGCAGGATTGATCTCATCGAGTTTAAAGAGATGGTTTACTATATCAATAACATGGTTGAAGAGATTCATAAAAGAAAAGCAAAACTTAAAGAGATCAATCAAAAGTTGGAGAAAAAGGTTGAGGAGAAGACACGCGATATAAGCTTGCAAAATAGACTTTTGGAAAAAGAGAAGAGTTTTAGCGAATCCTTAGTAAAAGCACAAGATAGTTTTATACGCCACTCTATCCATGAGATCAATACACCGCTTGCCGTGATACTCAACCATATAGACATCTACAAGATGAAAAAGGGCGATGATCCTTATATGATGAAGATAGAAGCTGCCACGAAGATGATTGCCAATATCTATGATGATTTGGGCTATATGGTTAAAAAAGATAGGCTGGAGTATAAAAAAGAGTGGATTGAGATGAGTCAGTTTTGCAAAGAGAGAATTGAGTTTTTCAAAGAGATAGCCATAGGTAATCTTCATGATATACAAAGCGATTGCGAGGATGATGTACAAATCTATTTTAACCCTATAGAGTTGCAACGCATTATCGATAATAATCTTTCTAACTCTATCAAATACTCAAAAAAAGAGAGCACTATCAAGCTCTCTTTGCATCAAGAAGAGGGTAGAATCTTACTACGATTTATCACGCGCTCAAACAAAAAAATCGAAGATACAGATAAGATATTTAACCCTTTTCATAGGGAAAATAGCGAAGATATAGGGTTTGGTATCGGCTTAGAAATCGTTAAGACCATATGCGACAAAGAGAAGATAGTGAAGATGGAGAAGATGCCTATGAAGCAGCATGCACAAAGAGACATGATCTTTTTATCTTTGATATCAATACGCCTACGATAAAAGGGCTTGATCTTTTGGAGAAACTCCAAGCTTGCAAGATACATGTGCCGGCTATCTTTATAAGTGCTATTACGGAGATAGAGCAGATAAGTAAAGCCTATGAGCTTGGTTGTTACGGCTATATGAAAAAACCTTTCCATCTTAAGGAATTAGAGCTTCAGATACAAAGGTGGACAAAGATTGGCGATATAGACTCTAAACATCTCGTGAAAATTAGCGCTATGTATGCTTTTGATATCGACTCCAATAGGCTTCTTTTTGATGGAGAAGAGCAGAGATTGAGCCAGAAGCAGATAGATATCATCTCACTACTTGCCAAAAATAGTGGTAAAATCATAGATTTTGATCGCTTGCGTTATGAGATATGGGATAGGGTAGATATCGATAACCCTACGATAAGAGCAGAGGTTCATAGGCTTAGAGGCGTACTTAAAGAGGATATCATAGAGACGATTAAGGGTGTTGGTTATAGATTAAACGCCAAATAATGAGATAATGTGTAACTTGCAAGCTTGGAGTTTCTCCAAAAGATCAAGCCCTTTTATCGTAGGCGTATTGATATCAAAGATAAAAAGATCATGTCTCTTTGTGCATGCTGCTTCATAGGCATCTTCTCCATCTT
>JARROQ010000060.1:0-5784 GCA_037383745.1 Sulfurovaceae bacterium | reverse complement strand
TAAACGCCTATGCCTGTAATTGCTGTGGCGATGATCCACAATATCGTTAACTTTGCAAGTGCTTTATGTCGTTGCGCATGCTCTAACGGGTTATTATTGAGTGCAAATAAGATCGTCCTGATCCAACTATAAAGCGTAATAAGTGCGATAAGGATATGGAAGATCAAAAAATAAAATATAAAGTTATGGTTGAGCGAACTGTCCTGCACAAATGTTTCAAATCCGCCGCCCAATCTCACTCCATATTCAAAATAACCGACAACGATAACAGAGACTATGAAAAGTGTTAGTTGTGCTAGCTTATGAGCCTTGTACTGACCCATTTTTGCTAACATTACCGCAAGTGCGATAAGTAGTGGGAGGAGTGCTACGATGAGTGTGACCGTATCCATAAAAAACGGTGCTCTTGTGCCTAAAAAACCTGCTTCAAACATGTACTCCATGATGCCTCCTTTTTTATATTATATCAGTAAAAAGAGATACTTTTGATTTCGCTAAACTCTTCGAGTGCCCATCTTGGACCCTCTTTACCTATGCCTGAGAGCTTCACGCCACCATAGGGTTGTACATCAAAACGGTGTGTCGGGATCTCATTGATTACGACTCCGCCCGCTTCGGCATCGTCTATAAATCTTTGTGCAAGCGATAGCTCTTGAGCGAAGATACTAAACTGGAGTCCATATGGTGAGTCGTTGATCTTCCCTATCGCCTCTTCATAACTCGGCACTTTGATGAGACTGACGATGGGGGCAAAGACCTCTTCACAAATGATATTCATATCATCCGTTACATCAGCCATAACGGTAGGAGGAAAGAAGTCATCAACGAGGCTGCCGCCACATATCGCTTTTGCCCCTTCATTTTTGGCTGATTCTACCCAAGAGAGTGCTCGCATCTTAGCATCATCATTGATGAGCGGTCCCATAAAAGTATCGTCATCATAAGGGTTGCCCACTTTTAGCTTCGCACTCTCGAGGGCTATGAGCTTGGCAAAATCATCATAGATATCTTGATGCACATAGATTCTTTGGAGCGATATGCAAACTTGCCCGCTATTATAAAATGCACCAAAAGCACACTTTTGTGCCGCCGTGGCTACATCGGCGCTTTTATCGATATAGGTTGCGGCATTGCCTCCGAGCTCGAGCCCAAGTTTTTTGATGCCCGCATTTTTTGTGATAGCAGTGCCTACTTGCACAGAGCCTGTAAAGCTAACCACTCTTGGTATCGGGCTGCTCACAAGTGTTGAGCCTACATCGGCATCTCCATAAACAACACTGAGTGCATCAGAAACGGCAAAGGGGGAGTTGATAAAGAGTTCGGCTAGCATACTCGCGCAAGCAGGAGCTTCGGGTGTCGGCTTGAGTACAACAGCGCATCCTGCGCCAAGAGCAGGCGCTAGTTTGTGAGCTATTAAGTTGAGCGGAAAGTTAAAAGGCGTGATGCAAACAGCAACGCCGGCAGGAACTCTTTTGTAAAATGAGAGTGTTTTTTTGCCGCTTGGCATGATATCGCTTGGTATCGTCTCACCCCCAAGATTTGCTAAAGCCATTGCAGTAAGTTTGATGGTCTCTGCGCATCTGCCTGCTTCGATTCTAGCAAAACTTATAGGTTTGGCAACTTCATGTGTGATCATCTGTGCAAACTCTTCTTTGCGTTCCATAAGTTTGCTAGCCACATCCTCTAGCCATGCGATCCTTTGATGTAGCGGTGTATTTTTGGTATTTTTAAAGGCTTCTTGTGCGATCGATAGAGCCTCGTTGGCATCCTCTACAGTACATTTTGGCATCAATGAGACGATCTTCCCGTTAAAAGGATTCTCTCTTTCTATGGAGCCTTCTATCTCCTTTATCTCTGAGCCGAAAAAAACTTTTGCTTTATATGGTAAATCCAAAATATTCTCCCAAATTTTTTTAAAAGTTAAAATCGATTATAACTAAGCTAAGGCTTAAAAAGAGTTAAAGCCTTAACTCCCTTATGGTATAATCACACAAAATTAGTAATAGTTGGAGATATCTAAATGAACGAAGCAAAATATATTTGGATGGATGGCAAGCTTATAGATTGGAAAGATGCTAAAGTACATATCCTTACGCATACGGTACACTATGGAAATGCCGTTTTTGAAGGAACAAGAGCCTACCAGACAGAAGATGGTTTGGCGATTTTTAGACTCGAAGATCACTGCAAGAGACTTTATAACTCTGCCAAGATTGTCGCAATCAAACCAAATATCGCATACGATACGCTCAAAGAGGCGCATCTAGAAGTCCTAAGAAGCAATGACTTTACCGGCAATGTTTACATAAGACCTATCATATTTTTAGGGTATGGGCAGATGGGTGTCCACCATGTTAAAGCTCCGGTTCAAACTGCGGTTGCTGCATGGGAGTGGGGAGCTTATCTTGGGGAAGAGGGTCTTGAAAAAGGTATCAAAGTATGTACCTCCTCAATCACAAGAAACCCAAACCGCTCAACTTTCGGGAAAGCTAAGGCAGCAGCCAATTATCTCAATAGCCAAATGGCAAAGTATGAGGCAATAGAGAGCGGTTTCGAGGAGGCATTGATGCTTGATGAGAACGGTTTTGCGGCTGAAGGGACGGGAGAGTGTCTCTTTATCGTTAGAGATGGCGTATTGATCTCACCACCTAATGATAACTCATTGGAGTCTATCACGCAAGCAACTGTCTTAGAGCTTGCACGCGATGCAGGTATCCCGATAGAGCGTAGAAACATCACTCGAGATGAGATATATATCTGCGATGAAGCCTTTTTCACCGGTACGGCAGCAGAGGTTACGCCTATCAATTCGCTCGATCATAGAGTTGTCGGAAATGGAGCAAGAGGTCCTATGACGCAGCAGCTTCAAAGCGCATATTTTGATGTTGTTTTCGGTCGAAACCCAAAATATCAACACTATCTAACATACATATAAGGAGAAGATATGCCAACAGACATGAACGATTATTTCAAAAAGAAAAAGCCTGCATCAAATAACCAAAGCAATACAGGTGGCGGAGACAATAAAGGGGGTGGTAATTCAGGTGGTGGATTTAATATGCCGCCTATGGGTGGCTCTCCAAAGATACTTCAAGGAGTTATCGTAGCAGTAGTTTTGATATTTTTATTTTTTATATTGAAGCCATTTACTATCATCAACTCGGGAGAAGTAGGGATCAAAGTAAGAACCGGAAAGTTTGATAACACACCTTTACAGCCGGGATTGCATTTTTATATCCCTGTGTTTGAGAGAATCTTGCCTGTCAATACTCGTATAAGACTCATCGTTTATAGTAATCTTGAGCGAGACACTATAGGTGATAATTATGCAAAAAGTTCACTCAGCAGTGAGACATTTGAGGGTGGACTCAAGAAAAACCCATCAATTCAAGTGCTTGATAAAAGAGGGCTTACCGTCAATATCGATATAGCCGTTCAGTATCAGCTTCGAGCTGAGAGCGCTGCACTTACCATAGAAAAATGGGGAGCCGGCTGGGAAGAGAAGATTATCAATTCACAAGTGAGAGAAGTCGTTCGTGATGTTGTAGGTCAATACACTGCCGAGCAACTTCCTGAGATGAGAAATGAGATAGCAGCAGCTATTACTACAAAGATATCGCAAAAGATTACCTCTCTTGAGGGAACTCCTGTTGTGCTTTCAAGCGTTGAGCTTCGAAATATTGACTTGCCGCAAAAGATCAAAGATCAGATAGAGAGAGTGCAGATAGCAAAACAAGAGGTGACGATAGCAGAACAGCAAAAAGAGCAGGCAAAACAAGAGGCACTCAAGAAAGCTGAGATTGCTAAAGGTGAGGCTGAAAGAAATCGTATTGAGGCACAAGGACAAGCGGATAAGATACGGATTGAAGCCGAAGAGCAGGCAAAAGCAAATATCTTGATATCTAAATCGCTCTCCGATAAACTTTTACAACTTGAGCAGATAAAAACGCAAGCAAAATTCAATGAAGCGCTCAAAGAAAATAGAGATGCACAGATATTCTTAACCCCTGGTGGTGCGGTACCTAATATCTGGCTAGATAGTAAAGACAAGAAACGCTCAACAGCAACCGGAAATTAGATGATAGAGAGTATCGACTGGAAAAAAAGCGAGCTCATCCCTGCCGTTGTGCAAGATGCAACAAGCAATGAGGTGCTTATGCTTGCCTACATGAATAAAGAGGCATTGGATTTGAGTATGCAAAGCGGGTATGCGCACTATTTTAGCAGAAGCCGTCAGCGTATCTGGAAAAAAGGTGAGAGTTCCGGACATACTCAAAAGATAGTTGATATTCTTCTTGATTGTGACAGTGATACACTGCTTTTAAAAGTAGAGCAAAAGGGAGTTGCTTGTCATACAGGCAGAAGAAGTTGCTTTTTTAACTCTTTGACTCAAGATAAGATTATTTTAGATAAAGAGGTAGATGCAGAGGCAATTTACGGCGTTGTTGATACACTTTATCATACTATCTTAGAGCGTAAAACAAGTAGCGATGCAAAATCATGGACGAAAAAACTACTTGATAATCCTGCCTTGCTCGAAGAGAAGATCAAAGAAGAAGCAGATGAGTTAGTAAAAGCGATCAAAGAAGAGAGTGATGAGCAGGTGATCTATGAGGCTGCCGATCTTCTCTACCATGCACTTGTTGGTCTAGGCTTACGAGAAGTCTCTCCTGATAGGGTAAAACAAGAGCTTAAAAGACGTTTTGGAGTCAGCGGTATAGAAGAGAAAGAGAGCAGAGGTTAAAGGAGAGAGCGTGTCAAACATATTGGCATTGGTTGCTAGAACAGCATTGGCACTACTTTTACTTGTCTTATGTGTATTTATGATTTATATGCTAGGGGTTGCTCCGGCAAAAGAGAATCCAGCACAAGATCAAAATCTCTCTGCTTCAACATTCAAACAAGAGAAACAAAGAGTTACAAGTTCATCGGATGAAAAAAAGAGTAGCGAACAATTTAGCACCAATGGGAAAATTGACTCTTTGATAGCATTGGCTCAGAGTAAAGTCGGTGCAAAATATCTGCCCGGAGGGAAAGGGCCTGAGAGTTTTGATTGCTCCGGATTTGTCTATTATGTTTTTAAAGAGCAAGGCAGAGCAATCCCAAGAACCTCTATCGCGCAATCAAAGATCGGCAAAAAACTAGATAAATCAGAGATCAAAAGAGGCGATATACTCTTTTTTGATACATCCAATAAGCATCATGTTAATCATAGCGGTATCTATCTCGGTGATGATAGATTTATCCATGCAAGTTCCGGCAAAGCTTATAGTGTGACAATCTCAAGTCTTGATGGGTGGTATAAAGATAAATTTTTATGGGGTGTGAGGGTATTTTCTCAAAAGTAGAGATGCTCTTTTGCTAACTCTTTTTTGACAAATTGCATCGCTCTATTTTTGCTCCAAGCACACCAAGAGGGTGCGATGACTCCATCATTTGCTGAACCTGCTGTTACTCTTTGGATCGAGATATTTTTTGGCTTGAGCTTGAGTGCTTGTATCAAGATAGCAGCATATTCTTCTATGGTAATCGGCTTGAATTCTCTGTTTTTATACTCATTTGCAAGCATTGTATTTCTCACCACATAAAGTGGATGGTATTTAATCGAGTCAACTCCCCACTTATAGACCTCTTTGGTGCTCTCAAGCATCATCTTGGCATCTTCTCCGGGAAGTCCATAGATGAGGTGAGCACAGACATTGAGCCCTCTTTTTTTAAGCTGCTAAGTAGATGGAGAGGCAACATATGTGCCTTTCTTTGCTGAAGGAGGTCGATGGGTGCCGA
>JARROQ010000059.1:0-5869 GCA_037383745.1 Sulfurovaceae bacterium | reverse complement strand
GAATCCAAAACAATAAAGGGTATAATTCCTTATATTTGCACTAAAGAGTACCTATGGTTTTAATGATAGACAATTACGACAGTTTTACATACAATATCGTCCAGTATGCTAAAGAGCTTGGCGCTGATTTGAAGGTGATTCGTAATGATGAGCTTACAATTGATGAGATCAAAGCTTTAAAGCCTGAAAAGATTATCCTCTCTCCGGGACCGTCAACTCCTGATGATGCAGGTGTAACGCTCGATGTTATCAAAGAATTTGGTGAAACTACGCCGATATTTGGTATCTGCTTGGGGCATCAGAGCATAGCACAAGCTTATGGCGCTAAGGTAGTAAGAGCTAAAAATATGATGCATGGCAAGACCTCTCAGATAGCAGTCGATAGACCAAGTGTTGTCTTTGATGATATGCCTCATGAATTTAGGGCAACAAGGTATCACTCCTTGGTTGTCGAACCAAGTTCTGTAACTTCTCAAATCATTCCTACTGCACACAGTAAAGATGATAGAGAGATTATGGCACTTGAGATTAAAGATAGACCAATTTATGGCGTGCAGTTTCATCCGGAATCCATCATGAGTGAATTTGGACACAAGATGCTCGATAATTTCTTAAAACTCTAAAGTCCATGAAGCTTTATCATTTTAGTATATTCTTTCTAATTTTTGCAGCCACGCTTTACTACCTTGGCGCAACAACCCCCATAACTCCTCACGAGGCAGAGATATATTTTACTTCTCCCTCATGGGTAGCAAAAGCAATGCACATGGGAGAGGATATCTTTGGCGGTTTTTTAGGCTTGAGAATTCTCTTTATGCTCTTTGGGTTACTTTCAGCTTTGATGTTTTTGAGTGTTGCTCGAAAATATTTTGCTCAAAGCAGAGATGCTTATCTAGCAACTACTGTTTTTATGTTTATGCCCGGCACACTCATTGGTGCTACACTTGCTAATGCATCGATGATACTCCTTTTTGGGATACTGCTCTTTATTTGGTTCTATTATAAGGGGTGGAAGATAGCGCAATTTTTAGTTTTACTCTCACTCCTTTTTGTGCATCAATCGGCCATCATTATCTATATCGCGCTTGCCATCTATGCGCTTTCTCTCAAAGATAGGCTTTTATTGCTAGGCTCTGTAGCATTGATTGGACTTTGTTTCTTTTTTGGAAGCTTTATTCCCGTTGGCGGCAAGCCTTCAGGGCATTTTTTGGAAAATCTCGGAGCCTTAGCGGCTATATTTTCTCCATTTCTCTTTCTCTTTTTTGCCTATAGTATGTATCGGATACTTATCAAAGGTGATAAAGATGTCATCTGGCACATATCGTTTTTTGCATTCGCCGTCTCTTTGATGCTTTCCATTAGACAAAGAGTACATATCGTTGACTTTGCTCCCTATATGATCATCGCGATACTGCCTATGGTAAAATTGTTTTATAAGAGTTTTAGATGTCGCTTGCCACGATTTAGACTCAAGCATAGAATCGGCTTCTATACAGTCTTAATTGTAATGATACTTAGCTCAGCAACCATAACCTTTCATAAATCACTTTTTATACTTTTCGATGACAACTCGAAACATTTTGCCTATAAAGTATATGCTCCTTATTGGAAAGCTAAAGAGTTAAAAAGTAAAAATATTGGCTGTACTGACTCAAAAAGTATCAAAGAGCGTTATCAAATGCGGTATTATGGGATTTCTCAATGCAATATCTAACAAGACTTTGTTTGTTTAGTCCTGTTTTTGTTTCTAAAATACACACATAGGCTCAAATGAGCATTTATTTTTAGTTTCCAAAATGGTTTGAAACTCTCACATGCTACTATATCCATAATTCAAAAAAAGGAGAACTCGATGGCGCAAAAAGCTATTAGAGAATATGATGCTAAAACAATATTAGCAAACCATTGGGAAAAATACTTTCCTGAGTTCACATACTCATATGAGACAGCTTTGGTAAAAAGCGGAGATGAACTTAAAAAATTATCCAAAACAAATGATTGGCTCTCAAGCAAGCCGCTTGTTGCAAAGCCTGATATGCTTTTTGGAAAAAGAGGCAAGAATAATCTTGTTCTTTTTAGAGATAGTAAGCCCGGAGATGTGAGCTTGCAAAAAGCTGCATCTTGGATAGATGAAAAAGCAGGTGCTAAGCAGAAAGTTTATTTTGATTTTGACGGTGATACACCAAAAGGCGAGCCCAAAGAGGATTTTTTAACACATTTTATCGTTGAGCCTTTTACGCCACATTCTCAAGAAGAGGAGTATTACATCAGCGCAACATGTGTTGGAGAGGATGATGTACTTTATATGTCAGCCGAAGGGGGCATGGAGGTTGAGGAAAATTGGGATAAGGTTGTCGAAGTCGTGTTCCCGATCAATGCAACAGAAGAGGAGATTACTGCTAAGATACAAGCAAATATTCCTCAAGATGTAGCCGCTAAAGATAAAGAAGCTTTTGCAAAATTTGCAATAGGATTTTTTAAAGCATACCAAGAGCTCAACTTCGCATACCTTGAGATCAATCCGTTTGTTATGCAAGGAGAGAAGATAGAGCTTTTGGATATGGTTGCAAAACTTGATGATACGGCAGGCTTTTTGATGAAAAACCAGTGGGGTGATGTCGAGTATCCTGTGGCATTTGGGATGGAAGAGAAATCTCCGGAAGTTCTAGCGATTGAAGAGGCTGACTCAAAGAGCGGAGCATCACTTAAACTGACTGTGCTTAAACCCGATGCTCGTATCTGGACTATGGTTGCAGGCGGTGGTGCTTCTGTTGTCTATGCTGATACAATAGCAGATTTTGCAGGTATTGAAGATTTGGCAAATTACGGCGAGTATAGCGGTGGACCGACTACGGATGAGACAGCATTTTATGCCGAGACAATCTTTGATCTTATGACGAGAAAAAAAGACCCTCAAGGAAGAGATAAGGTACTTATCATAGGTGGTGCAATCGCAAACTTTACCGATGTGGCAAAGACATTTACGGGCATTATCTTAGCGCTTGAAAAATATGCAAAAAAGATGAAAGAGGTTGGTGTGAGAATATATGTAAGAAGAGGTGGTCCAAACTATGAAAAAGGATTAGCAGATATCAAAGAGGCTGCTGATAGGTTGGGTTTATATATAGAAGTTTATGGTCCGGAAACGCATGTTACGGATATCGTTCGTATGGCTTTAGAGAAGTAAGGAGAGAAGATGAGTTCACTATTTAATAAAGATACGCAAGCAATTTTTTGGAACAATAACTCTAGTGCGATTCAAAGAATGTTGGATTATGACTATACTATAGGGAGAGAAAAGCCATCTGTGGCTGCGATTGTCGCTCCGACATCTGCTTCAAAATTTGAAAAATTCTTTTGGGGCGGCGAAGAGGTTATGATCCCTCTTTTTAAAACGACAAAAGAGGCAAAAGAGGCATTTGAAAATGCTGATGTGTTGCTCAACTTCGCATCATTTAGAACAGCATATGATGTGACTGTGGAGGCGTTGGCAATCGGTGGGTTTAAAACTATCATGATAACAGCCGAAGGGATCCCTGAAAGATTGGCACGAACTATGAATGAGCAAGCGAGAGAGCTTGGAGTGACGGTTATAGGTCCTGCAACAGTTGGTGCTATCGCTCCAGGCGCATTTAAGATAGCCAATATAGGCGGCACTATCAATAATATCATCAACTCTAAACTTCATAGAGCAGGATCATGCGGGCTTGTAACAAGATCCGGCGGTCTTTTTAATGAATTGAGCAACATCATAGCTATTAATGCTGATGGAATCGCAGAGGGTGTAGCGATAGGCGGTGATAGATTTGTAGGTTCTGTATTTATAGACAATCTTCTAAGAATGCAAGACAATCCGCAGGTAAAATATATGCTTCTTTTGGGTGAAGTAGGCGGTACTGAAGAGTACAAAGTGATCGAGGCAGTTAAATCCGGAAAAATCACTAAACCTATTATTGCATGGTGTATTGGAACAATTGCCAAATATTATGATAGCGGTGTCCAATTTGGTCATGCAGGTGCAAGTGCAAACGCTGAAAGAGAAACTGCTGAAGCCAAAAATAAAGCGATGAAAGAGGCAGGCATTTATGTCCCCGATTCTTTCAATAATCTTCCGGATACAATTGCTCAAGTTTATACGCAGCTCAAAAAAGAGGGTGTTATCCAGGAGATTGAAGAGCCAAAGATCAACGAGATACCAAAAACAAGAAGAAATAAAAACTTTGTTTGTACTATCTCTGATGACAGAGGCGAAGAGGCGACTTATTGTGGCTACCCTATAAGTTCGGTTGCGACTCCTGATACGGGATTTACTATCGGCGACATTATGAGTATATTATGGTTTAAGAAAAGATATCCGAGATGGGCAGTTGATTTCTTAGAAAGTGTTCTTAAAACGGTTGCAGATCACGGTCCTGCCGTAAGTGGGGCACATAATGCAAAAGTAACGGCGCGTGCCGGTAAAGATGTCATCTCCTCTTTGATTGCCGGTCTTTTGACAATCGGTCCAAGATTCGGCGGTGCGATAGATGGTGCGGCAAAATACTTTAAGCATGCGCATTTTCACGATATGACTCCTGCTGAATTCTTAGCCTATATGAAAAGAGAAGGTGTGCCAATCCCGGGTATCGGGCACAGAATCAAATCGGTTAGAAATCCTGATTTGCGTGTCAAAGGATTAAAAGATCTCGCAAAGGCGACATTCCCTGCAACGCCGTTGCTTGATTATGCTTTGACGGTTGAGGAGCTTACGACCTCTAAAAAAGATAATCTCATTCTCAATGTTGACGGTACGATTGGTATCTTGATGGTTGATATGTGGCGAGCTTTAGGATACAGTGAAGAAGAGATTGATATATTTATCGATGCAGGCGCGCTTAATGCCTTCTTTATCTTAGGCAGAAGTATAGGCTTTATAGGTCATATCTTGGATGAGAAGAGACTCGGTATGCCTATGTACAGACATCCATGGGATGATATCCTCTATGATGTGCATCTTGCTGAAGATATGAAAGTTTAGTTTTAATTTTTCTTAAATTTGTGGTATAATTTGAAAAAGTTATATCACAAAAGGGTTTAGAATGCACATAAAAAAAGCTTTTACAATGATTGAGCTTGTTTTTGTCATCGTTGTAATGGGCATCATCGCTGCTGTTGCTTTGCCTCGTTTTGATTCTGATAATGCTCAAGAAGCTATGGATCAGATTCTCTCTGATATTCGCTATACCCAACACCTTGCCCTTGTTGATAATGTTATTGATCCAACTGATTCAAACTGGCAAAGAGCATTTTGGAGTATCCATTTTGAGCATTGTGGTGGTGCATCAGGATGGTTTTATATGGTTGGCTCGGATAGTAACTATGGCGGAGATATTGATAAAATTGAAGCAGCAAGAGATTTAAGAAGTGGCAAACCTATGTTTTGGAAAAATACTGATGATTGTTCAAATGGTGGAGATGGTACTGTTAGTGAGAAAGTATTTATAAGTAAAAAATTTGGTATAAATAACATTACATTTGCTGGTGGTTGTGCTGGTGGACAATATTTTGGTTTTGATAGTTTTGGAAGACCGCATGCCGGATTTACTACTTCAGCTACTCCTAATTATGATTCCATAATGACAAATGATTGCAATATGACTTTTAGTTTTGATAATCATTCTAATATGACAATACAAATCAGAAAAGAGACGGGATATGCTTCGATAGTTGGTCAAGGAGATCAATAAGATTATCCAAAAACAAATTTTCCAAACTTTTTCCCAAAAAACTTCCAAATCCTATTGACTTTTAAAAACTTTACTGTTATAATACGCGTCCACTAACACATTGACCTTTATCGAGTTGATAAAGAGAGTGAACAGTGCATGAT
>JARROQ010000058.1:0-5880 GCA_037383745.1 Sulfurovaceae bacterium | reverse complement strand
AACAAGGTAAAAATGACGGTTGCTGGTCAAAACAACACCCCGGAACAAAGAAAAATATATACCTGTACAATCACAATTCCAATTATCGAAATGGATGGAAATACGGATATAGCCATTGCCACTAAAAAGCATTTCTCTTGCGCCTACGCGTAAGAGATGGCGTGTATAGCAATTTTATTTCTATCGTGATATCTACATTTTACTTTCAAAAAGGTGGCACGAGCTAATTCATTCAAGCTCTGCTTCTCGTTCCCGTGCTCTGCATGAGAACGCATACTCCGCTACACTTTTTCTATCTTTTTACACACTATTAGCGAATGCGAAAAACCCAAATAATCATTTATCTCATCTACATATAGACCTGATTTTGTTATCAGTTTGTTGAGCTCTCCAAAATTAAACATTTTACTATTGCCATTGGCAAGTGCCGTAAAATAAGGCGAGGTATTGATGATGCAATACGCCGATGTTTCATATCGTTGACGATCCCATATTGGCTCTAAGATAAATATCTTACCATCATCCCCTATAGCATTGGATGCTTTTTTAAGTATCTTGATGATATCTTCTTCACAAAAACAGTCTAAAAATTGACTCATCCAAACAGAATCAAACCCGCTTGGGAGCTCTGTTGACTCATCGAGCATATTTGCAAAATATGTATCTATCTGATCTGACAACCCTAACTCTTTTATCGTTCGATCGGCTTCGTCTAATTGTCCGGGGAGATCCGCTAAAGTTATATGACACTCCGGGATACCCTTGGCACAAAGTGTGGCAAATTTACCAGTATTACCACCTATCTCTAAAAGTTTTCTAATTTTATGTTTTTTAAGCATCTCGATAGCTTCAGCAAATGCAGAATCCGAGTAAAAATGGTCAAAATCAAACCAAGCTTTTTTCACATCTTTTGGCAATTTTGATAAGCCGGGATATATAGTATCATCATCGTTAAAGGTTTTTAACCCGCACGGTTTTTGAGTTTTGATAGAATCTTCCAGCTCATACAGACCTAGATAATTTACATAATGATTAAAATCCATATTGATACGAGTCATTTCATCATTTAAGATAAAGTATCCTATCTTTGTAGAAAAAAATCTCTCTGCATCTTTCGATACAATCCCTGCGCTTAAACCGGACTCCAACAAAACATTGACAGCATAATCACTCATAGAAAGTTTTTTGGCTATGCTGCCAATCTCTAAACCATCTTTTGTCTCTTCTAACAGTTTTAGTATGCCGCTATCTCTAAGCACTCTAGCTACTTGAAACACAACTGGCGCAAAAGCTATCTTTTGAGCCTCATATTGCGACTCTAACCCGGATAGTTTCTTTGCATCGAAAAAATTCTTCATTATTTTTTGCCTAGTTTTAATTTGTGATATAAAGTTATGGGCAAATATCAGATGCTTATATCTTGCTCATGTGGTTTGAGTATTGTAGTCTAAATTGGCTTATCATTGTATGCCGTTTTCCTCTCATTTCCGTACTTTTGGATAGGGATTAAGAGGTCTAATTAAGATTAACAAGAGATAAAGCAATGTTTTCGGGCTAATTACATGAAACATTACACTTAAAGTTTCTCCTCCTATGCCTATTTATTCAACATAGGAATATGCTCAAAATCAGATCCTGGAATCGGAATTCCTTTAAAAGGATGCATATAATCTACAGTATTAAAAAGACCGACCGAACCGATAGAGGCAAATGCCGGCAATTCAGCAACAGAGTAGACCCAAGTAGGATCTAGATAATACCAGCGTTCGTTGACATACACAGCCACAAACACATGAGAAGCAGTTGGTGGGCAACCATTTTCAGTATGATGAGCAGTTATTAACATAATACGCCAGCGGGGAATTCCGACTCGACCTAAAATGGACGCAAACAGATGAGCCTTACTAAAGCAAGCAGACCAAACTAAATGTCCGTGTGTTTCATAATAGGCAGCATATTCATCGATAGAAGGCCATCCATCTGTAGTGGAAATAGTTCCATATTCAGTATTGTTTTGGCTTACATTATTGCGTAACCAAATCCAAACAGTGCGAATCTTTTCCCAAATATGCACCTCTCCATTTGATGGAGCAGTAGTCACGCCGATATCAGCAATCAGATTGAAGATACGAGCGTTAGGATTTTCAAAATCCGGAAAGAAGTGTTCAGCTCGCTCATCTGCTCGAATACCGGCTCTGACCCAAAAATTGAAATATTTTAAATATAAAATTTTACCTTCATGTAAAGTTGCCACCCGACGGCGAATAGGTAGCTCTTTTTTTAAATTTTTCTTGTCTATTTCAAAAACAGCCAAATCAGGATAGATTTCAATCTCTTTTTTGTGATATCGTTTTAATGTTTTATCATAGACAGCTTTGTCAACTTTGAGATTAGATATTTTTTTCATTAATGCTCCTTAAAAATTGAAAGGTCAACTCATTTCCGGTTTATATCCGTCATCTATTACATTTATTATAGCGATATTTCTTGATAATTTTTTTGAGTTTACAATGTTAGGCAGCATATGCATTTCACATCGGAGAGATGTGGAATACATATAAACATTTGAAAAGTTTCAAATGCTATAACGCTATTTTACTCGCATACTGCCGGGATTTTACTGCAAACTGCGACGGTGGAGTCTTCTTTTAATGTTGCCGAAACGCCACTTACATCAACATTTACAATATAATTGCATCCCTGCGGTGCAGAACCAAGGGTAGATGACCCCATAGTGCATGTTTTACCTGCAACTTTTACGGTAATTGTGTCTGATGTTGGTGTAAACCCAATCTCTTTTTCAGTTGTAACTGCTTGTCCCGCAACATCAGCCGTTGTAACGACATTAACAGAATCGGCATTTACTAAAGATACTAGTCCAATAAAAGTAGCAGTTGCTACTAATGTAGTTTTGATTGTCATGATATGGATCCTTTTATGAGACCATGCTTTTTGCTGGTCATTGAATTGATTTGATATACAACTCATCATGCACTGTAGCATTAGAGCAACTTAACCTTATATAGTAAATCTGCTGCTCAACCAAAGGGGAGAGTTAGTGCGAGATTTAATTTTCACATTCGTAAAATTTATTTCTACGCTGAATCTTTTTATAGTATGCAGAACCCTATTATAGGTTATCCAAAAAAATATACTGCCTAAACAAATACAGATCTAACAAACCTGTAAGTATAGTATATCAAAAATATATAATTATTTCAATAAAATTGATAATAATATAGCGATTAATCAACATTATCTTAAAAGCATTGTTTCTCACTCTTAATTGAAGTATTATAAATTTATGAAGGGGGGTCTTCCCTGGGGATACTTTTATTTCCACTACTATTTATATAAGCAAAACCTCCATTCCCGCAACAACTTCACTTGTAAAATACCAACTCTCAATAAATTATACTATAATAACTGCAAAGAGAGCAAAAGAAACGGAGCATATAGATGATGGAGATTGATGGGCGATTTTGGCTCAACAAAGACAATAAACCCTTCCTGGGTGAAGGGCGAGTACGGCTTCTTAAAAAGATAGATGAAGTCGGCTCAATACATGCAGCAAGCAAGGCGATGAAGATGAGCTACAAAGCCGCATGGGATATGCTTCGTGATATCGACAAACTCTCAAAAGCTCCATTTTTAGAAAAACAGATCGGCGGTAAAGGTGGTGGCGGAGCGAAGCTTACTCCTTATGCACGTGAGATGATAGCAACTTATGATAACTTCCATAAACTCCATAGAGAGTTCATAGAACGTTTCAAAGAAGCAGGCGATAATCCCGAAAAACTCAAAATGATCTTAAACCGAACCTTTTTAACTACAAGTGCGAGAAATCAACCACTCTGCGAGATCATGGATATAGAAGAGCATAAACTAAGCTCGCTTCTTTCACTTAAGACAAAAGAGGGAGAAGTGCTCAAATCAAAGATCACAACAAAGTCTCTAAAAAACATGGGCGTAACACCACAAACAAATCTCTATGCTATCATCAAATCAAGCGACATAAAAATCGTTTTTGATGGTCCAAAAAATCCAGATAATATCAATGTCCTCAAAGGAGACATAGAACTTGTGGAGAAATCTGAAGAGAACATCGAGGTAACTTTCAAGAGTGATAAAGGCTTGATGCTCACCGCCCTTTTGGAAAGCAAAGTGGATATAAAACTCTCAAACAACACCCAAGCTTTTGCACTCATAGAGTATGACAATATACTCATAGGCATGTAAGAAAAAACCAAACAATAACTTTATTGTAAGCAATATCATTATATTATCCTTTACATAACGGTTGTTTTGATTTATGGAACGGAACTTGCATTTTAATTTTTCGTTATGTAATTTAGTATATAAGGAATATGGGTTTGAAAGGTTTGAGTCTATCATTTTTACTTTTGTGTTGCGGAGTGGGTCTTTACGGAAACGAAAAAGCAGAACTCAAATCCAATATGCAAATCAACTACCTTCAAACACCAAACGCTGCTGAAAATTTTGAAGAACTGTTTTCAAAAGGAACCTTTTATGGAAGACTAAGAGCCAATAGTTTCCTCTTTGAGTGGGATGATGACAGCAGTGCAAGCAGAGAGAACCATTATATTGCCGGTATTGGGGGGAGTCTTATTTTTAAGAGTGCACACCTCCATGGCTTTGGTTTTGAGACCGGACTCTATACGGCACAAAATCCATGGCATATGAATGATAGCTATGCACCGTTTTACAAAGCAAGCAAAGGAGTTTTGAGTAGATACGATGTGCTAACAAAAGATGATTATGGCATCAACTCTTTGGCTATAGCGTATCTTCAGTACAAAAATAATATGATTGATATCAAAGTCGGTCGCCAACTTTTTGAAAGTACCTTCACGGCAAGCAATGATACGAAAATGATCCCAAATAGCTTTGAAGGACTCACGCTTCAAACAAGTTTTCTGCCTAATACCGACATAAAACTTGCTTATCTTACAAAAGAGAAACTTAGAGACCACAGCAACTTTCATCATCTTTTTGCTTATGGAGATGGGAGTGGTGCTTATTCACAATACACTCAAAATGATGATACCGCTATGCATCAGGGCATCACTATGAGTGCATTGAAACAAAGAGGTATCGACGATGTGCTCTATATCGCTGAATTTACAAACAAGTCTTTACCAAATAGCGAAATCAAGCTCAATATCACTGTAGCTCCTGAGCTTATCACGCTCGCGATGATTGAGGCAAAATATAATTTCAAAATCAATGATACGCTCACGCTCTCCCCTGCTTTACGCTATATACGACAGTTTGATGAAGGAGCGGGAACATTCGCAGGAGCCAATCTCAAATGCAATACAACAGATTATAAGAGTCCGGATTCTCTTGATGGCTCTATGTTTGCAGCCAAGCTCGATCTTGGCTATGGTGCTTTTAAAACAAGACTCGGCTACTCTGAGGTTGCCGACAAAGCTGATCTTGTAACGCCGTGGAGAGGCTTCCCTACAGGTGGCTACACAAGAGCGATGGCGCAGTACAACTGGTATGCAAATACCAAGTCTTCTATGATAAGATTTGATTACGATTTTGATAAAGCAGGACTCATCGATGGAGTAAGTGCATTTACACGATTTGTGATTCAAGATTTTGATGATGGTAAAAGTGGCGTACAAGCAGACTCAAAAGTCTTAACACTTGATGTCATAAAGAAGTTTGACTCAATCCCCGGACTGTATGCGAAATTTAGATGTGCTTTTGTGAAAGGCGATACCGATACCGTTGCTTCAAACGGTAAACTCAAATCCGACCCATCTTATAATGAGTATAGGTTGGAGCTTAACTATCTATTTTAGGAGAAAGAAATGATACGTACGGAGTCCAACCCTCATCAGTTTGGAC
>JARROQ010000057.1:0-9934 GCA_037383745.1 Sulfurovaceae bacterium | reverse complement strand
ATTTTTTGTATACTCTTTATATGAATAAACAGATTTTAATAGTGAGGTAGAGTATTCTATCTAATAATTATAGTTAGGTATCACGAAGTGTTGTATTGTAAAAAGGAGATATAACTTAATGTTGACACATATTGATGAGCATTATCGCAAAACGCAATGGACTAAGCTTAAAGAAAAAGGGTTGTATGCATCATATAAATTAGTATCCATAAATAGTGAGCGTATCCAATTTAAGGTTACGCTAAAAGCAATGTTTTCCATGTTCATTTTTCCAATTATTGGATTTGTTATTATCGCCTTAGCATTATTTGGAAAATTATGGGGTATTGATGGTTTTCAAAAACCCGGTGTCATTTTATTTGGTTTGGTATTTGTTTTGACGGGGATTTTTTTCTTGTATAAGATGTATAATGAAAGAATTACCATAGATAGGTCATATCCGGCTATGTGGAGAGGTAATAGCGAGATTGGTATAAATCTCGAAAGTTATGCTTCCTTGAAAAACCTTCAGGCTATTCAAATGCTTGAAACGTATGTAGGCGCTCTAAAGGGTTTAAATGGCATGGGCCTTATAGTTTATGAGATTAACTTTGTTTTTAGTAATGGCGAACGAATACATGTAGTAGCTCAAGCAAATGCAAAAACAACTTTAAAACAGTCCCAAAAATTAGCAGATTTTTTGGGAGTACCTTTGTGGGATGCATATCTTAAGGTAGATAAGGATTTGCAGCGTCTTTATAGTAAAAAGATGCAGCAAAAAATAACGGTGGCCATTGTTCTTATACTTATTTTTGCGTGGTTTATTTACCAAGATATATCTTAGTAAGGTGAGGAAAATGCACTAGCAGAGCAAATATCTTTTGTTATTATATTTCTTGCAACATTTTAGAATTTTTATATATACTCTATGTATGAAAGATAGAGCCAAGAGTAGACAGAGTGTTGTTAAAATGCAGGGTTTGTGTTATGAAGAAAGATATTTACATGATGAATGAAAGGTGTATCGAGTGACACAGAAGAGCATACGGCATAATGGTATTTATTTGTATGGTGTTTTACTCTTTTGTTTTTTACTGCTCGGGTGCGCACAAAAGCATGAGACATCCGCGATGAGAGCAGAAGGGTCGGGCATTGATCATCAAAAAATAATAAGAGATAACAAGATACCCATCAAGATAGGCTACGCCTCCTATTATGCAAACAGCCTAGAGGGCAGACAAACCGCTTGCGGTGAGCGTTATTGTAAAGATAAATTAACAGCCGCACACAAAACATTACCCTTTGGGACAATGGTGCGCGTTACGAGGCTCTCCACAGGAAAGCAAGTTATCGTTGTCATCAACGACAGAGGTCCATATGTCAAAGGTCGCCTGATAGATCTCTCCCTTGAGGCAGCTAAAAAGATAGGTATGGTAAGA
Source organism: Sulfurovaceae bacterium (assembly GCA_037383745.1). Lineage (GTDB taxonomy): Bacteria > Campylobacterota > Campylobacteria > Campylobacterales > Sulfurovaceae > BN30871. The sequence goes on along the minus strand of JARROQ010000057.1, from coordinate 8,516 downwards.
GCAGGAGTTGCCAAAGTCAAAATCGAAGTCGTATCACTTATCAAATAAGTATCTATTTGTCGCATCCTTACCTATTTTTACAATGCAAATTTATTTGTAATAACTTAACATTTTTTGTATACTTTTCATATGAACATGTTTGCAATCACACTATTTATTGGCATTCTTTCTTCTATACTTTATGCAGGCGGTGATTATGTTCTTGTTGATGTACAATCATTTGAAGAGCAAAAAGGGATTGTAAAAATTAAAATAAAACAAATTGACGATAGAGATCCACTAATGAAGGGGTGCTTCGAATTTGAAGTTGCCATTACTCACAAAAGAGTTCCTTGGTTTTCATGGTTGCCGTTTATGAAAAGTTCTCATCCAACAAAAAAAGAAAACCAAGCATCATTAGGCCTTCTGCTGGAGGCATATCAAGATAAAGTTCCAACCAATTTTGGCTATATGGGATATGGTTTGGCTGGCACTGAGAAAGAGTGCTCATTTGTAAGTTATGGATTGAAAACTATCAAGACGGAAGAAGGTGAAGCTGTTTTATCTTTCTATAGTGAGGTATAAGTTTAGTACATTTCTGTTATCGTAAGAGGCATGTATAGGCTCTATTTTCTTGCAAGATTTTAGATTTTTATATATACTCTGTGTATGAAAGATAGAATCAATAGTGGACACAATATTCCCCTCATAGGCAGTTTTGCAATATCAACAGATAAAGATAGGTTAGATATCGCAGCTATTCATGACTACTTATCTCATAGATCATACTGGGCGCAAGGCAGAACAATCGAAGCAGTACAAAAAAGCATTGATAACTCTTTATGCTTTGGGGTGTATGATGAAGATGATAACTTTGCAGGGTTTGCAAGAGTTGTCACGGATTATGTGGTATTTGCTTATCTATTGGATCTTTTTATCTTGGAGCAATATAGAAAACAAGGAGTTGGAAAAAGTTTGGTAGACCACATCATCAACAGTCCAATGCTGCAAGATGTTAGGTGGCGTCTAGATACTCAAGATGCACATGAGCTCTATAGGAAGTTTGGATTTGAAGAGCCTATATTTCCCAAAAAGATTATGGAAAAGCGCAAGGTACAAAAATAAGAAATAGGTCTCAGGCAACAATCGCAACTCCTCTTTCTTTTCGTGCTCTTATAATGCACACTGATTTGTAATACTTCGACATTTTCTGTATACTCTCAATAATAAATAACAAGGAAAAACAATGGAACAAAAACACTCCGGCATAGGAATCGCATCATTTGTTATAAGTATTGTGGCGGGAATTTTGATATTTATAGTACTTGCTATCGCAGGATCTATAGAAGCATCAACTCCCGGAGGAATTGATGAAAATTCTACCGAAGCCGTTATGATTGGATTGGCCATAATAGGTTTGCTTTTCTTGAATGTCTTGTCAGTCGGTTTAGGCATCGGAGGGCTGCTCCAAAAAGAGCGGAAAAAAATATTTGCAATACTGGGGACGGTATTCTCCTCCTTTTTTATACTAGGTGTGATAGGTCTTATGGTATTGGGTACAATGGTTCAATAGTAAGAAAAAACAGACTCAATCTTACTGTTAGCTATATAAAAAGGAATTTTTGATGTTCTCTCTTTTAAAAGAGCCGATCTATTATGTTCAAATCAGCAAAAACTCTCTTACGGTAAGATCCGTAAATGGAGGAGAAAGCATTGTTTTTAATGCGTCAACTCCATTTTCCACCAAACGCCTACTGATTGGTGAATTCACCGTCGCAGAAAAGCTTCTAAAAAAAGCCTTATCTGGCTTTCCAAAAAGCATCATCAGTCCAACGGTAATCATGCATCCGCTCGAAATGGTAGACGAAAAATTATCTGAAGTTGAAAAGAATGTGTTTCGCGAAGTTGCATTGGCTGCAGGGGCGAGAGATGTAAAATTGTGGTTAGGTAAGAAACTCTCAGATAATGAGCTTGTCGATATCTAAAATGGTGACAACCTAAAGAGACGTTGAAAAGCTAAAAAGAGATTTATGCATAATAAAAAGCAAAGAGATAGCAGTGCTATAATGTTTCAAGGTTAATACTTTTTCAAAGGAGCTATGATGGACACTATACAAAAAGAACTTACAAGTAGAAAAGTGGAGATTCAAGCAGCACTAGAGTTGCTCTTTAAAGCCAATATGAAAATAACTGATTGGGATGTTCCTGAAGCAAACGATCAAGAAGCCGCAAAAATGCTCATAGACATCTTGCAAGAAAAGCTTGATGCAATCCGCGAAGATGTAAAAAACGGGAAGTATATCAATTATTAGGCTTTGTTTTACAGAGTTACTTCCTTAAAACCTTTATCTTCGAGTGTTATTATTGATTTGGTAAAGTAAATTTATTTACTCAAAAAATGATAAAATTTTTTCTTTATCAGTTTTTACTAGGTTAGAGGTAATATTTTTTACCAATACGGCTTTTGTTTTATCTCTAAGTTCATTTGTCAGCTCATGATTATGTTCTTTTGGGAATGCCAAAAAAAGTTGTTTTGGTTTGATATTTTTTATAATATTTTCTATATCTTCTGCTATTTCTCTCATGATGCGATTTTCTATTTCTATTTTTAAATCATGATCTTCAAGAGTACCATTAACAAATTTTTTTTGTCAATATAAATTATATTTAATACTTTCTAAAGGAATTATCTATTAAACTTATTATATCTTTAATGTTGGTTAGAGTTTTTAAATTTTCTTAAAAGTTGGACACTCAAGCATGGTTTCTGCATTCACTAAAAGTTGTTGATGTTGTTGGAGATGTCTCAGTTGACATAAATTTAAAGGAAAAATTATGGCAAAAATCACGATCTACAAAGATATTAATTTTGGTGGTCAAAGTTGGGAATATAATGATTCTAAGTCAAATCTTAAGGATGATGGGTTTGGCGATAAGGTATCTTCGTGTAAAGTGGAAGATGGTCGGTGGATTTTGTACAAAGACTCCAATTATGGGGGGAATGATTGTCGCATTCTTGATCCTGGAGAATATGCAGATTTTCACGCAATGGGTCTTTCAGACAATTCGCTTGATTCGCTCCGGTTATTGCCAATATCTGGTATTTGTTTGTTTGAACATGATAATTATCGCGGTCAGATGGTTGCTTTGGCGGATGCCGTGTCAGATCTTAAAGAGATCAATTTCGATAATAAAACTTCATCGGTAATTGTCGTGTCTAGCACTTGGAATCTATATGAGGATAAAGATTTTCAAGGGGATAAATGGCCACTTCATGTTGGTTTATACGCAACGCCCAAACTTGGTGACTTTAATAACGACTCAATATCTTCTGTGAAACTTCAATGAGTCTAAGAATATGTGTTGGGCATTAAACTCCATTTTTACTCCCATAGTTTCCACAGGAGTACGTATGTTGGTTTGTAATAGTCTGACTTTTTGTTATAACTTAAGGAGAAAGAAATGTCTGATACTGTAGCTACATTCTGGATTATTTCAAAGCAAGGTGAAATATTTGAATTGGGGGATTTACCAAAAGCAAGGAAAAAAGAACTTTCATTCAAGTTGACTGAAGAAAATTATAATAGCTGGGGTTACATAACGCTTCAGGTAAAAGGAGTAGATTATACAAAAAATCGAGTCATCTTAAATGATTATTTTATCGGGTACTTAGATCCAACGCCAAATAATATATGGGTAGAACAAACACTTATTGTTGAAGTTTATAATAAGCAACTATTTGGTGATGGGCCAATCAATAATCTTGTTATTGAATCTAACAATAAAACTGGTGGCAGTGATGGTAATTTGGATGACTTTAGCTTCAAGCATGTAATATTTCATTATCGAACCAATAGATAATATAAAAATCAAATATGGGAATAGGCGTTAAGTGATGCTGATACTCTGATCTTCTCTTGCTCTCACAGTTTCTGTAGGAGTGTGTATATTATTAAAATAGATGGACTTTTTTTGTATACTCTTGATATGAAAAAAATATTTTTAAGCGTATCTCTAGCGCTACTACTCTCAAATCATAGTTTGGCTAGAGATCTAAGTGCTCTTAAAATTGAGGTACTAGGGAAGGGCTATTTAGCCTTATATCTAATAGTATGGGCATAGTGCAACAATCATCTACAAGGTATTTTGTATGAATTCGGTAAAAAACTCACTCATTCCTATCTCTTCTCTCTTTTTTGCCATTACTTTCTTGGCGATTGGGTATGGTATGATGATTACTTTTATAGGAATTTATCTAAAAGAGTATGGTTCTTCAGATTTTATGATTGGGTTGATCAACTCAACTTTCTTTTTAGGCGCTATGCTCTCTTCCATCTTTAGTCAAAAGATTATTTCAACCGTTGGTCACATACGAAGTTTTGCAGTGTTTGCAGCACTTATGGTGATCACATTCTTGTTGCACTCTTTAGGCGTGAATGAGTTTTTTTGGGCACTTTTACGGCTTCTTTCCGGATTTTGCTTTTATGCTTTGCTTATCATCATCGAAAGTTGGCTCAATGAGAAGAGTTCTAATGAGCTTCGAGGTGAAATATTGGCGATTTATACCATCATATTTTATCTCTCTACTGCATTGGGTCAACTCTTTTTAAATATTCCGAGTCAGTCTGAATATTTTATTTTTACCATTGGCTCAGTGTTGGTTCTGTTATCATTAAGCGTTATAGCTATGACGAAAATAAAAGAGCCGCAATTTAAACCTTTTGAGCGGTATAGCTTTCCAAAACTTTACTCTGTTGTTCCTCTAGCCGTTACGGGAAGTTTTATCGGTGGTTTTTTTGTGGGCGGTTTTTTTACGATGGTCCCCCTCTATATCTTGCATTTGTTTCATTCAAAAGAGGTATTGTCAATTTTTATGGCACTGACGATTCTTGGAGGGTTGATTGCGCAATGGCCTATCGGTAAATTATCAGATACCTATGGACGAAGAAAGCTCATTGCATTTTGTGGATTTTTTACTATGTTGGCAGCTATTTCTTTTATTTTAGCACCTGTTTATAAGCCTCTATTTTATATCTTAGGGGTGCTATTGGGGGTAGGTATTTTTGCCATTTATCCTTTGAGTCTATCGCGTGCAAATGATGTTCTTGATGAAACCAAAGATATCGTTGAGATAAGCCGAGCACTACTTTTTACCTATGGGCTAGGCTCATTTATTGCTCCTATAGTTATCGGTTTAACATTCAAGTTTATCAATCAAGAGGGCATTTTCCTCATTTTTGCCTTCTTGGGTGTTTTTTTGGCGATTTACTCACTCTCTAAACAACGCGTTGCGGATGATGATTTGAGCCTCTTTGTCCATATGCCGGTAGCTTCAGGGGCAATCGCGCCTGAGTTTGATCCGCGCCAAGATGAAGAGTGGGTAGAGAAACAAAATAAAGAAGAGTAAAATTGGTTTGTAATGAGTTGATATTTTTGTATACTCATGATGTCTAGTGTGTGCAATATACAAATCATTATATATTTGCTTCGAAGTTCAAATAAGATACTATAAAAGTATCTTTAAATGAGTCTGCTTAGCGGTTTTGGCTTTTTTACCCATAAAGGTCAAAATTGATTATCGTAGAATTAACAAGAGCACAATATCTCCTCTCTGCACAGAAAATCAAAGATTTTGATAGTTTGCAATTTGCTAACCAGGCGATGCTTTGGTGGGATGATTACTACAGTTGGAGTAGATTTCCTCCTTTGTGTATGAGGGAAAACGACGAAGATATCTGCTATCTTTTTTATGAAGTTTCTAAAAATGGAGAGTATCTTACTATACACAATGTTTTGACCCCAAAAGTACATAGAGGCAAGGGGTATGCTTTTGCTTTACTAGAACATCTTTTTTTAACGCTTGCGCATAAAAATATAGAGAGGTTTAAACTCCTTTGTGTCTCTTCATCGATTGATTTTTACAATAAGCTAGGGATGAACTATTGGGGCGTGAATCACTTGGGACAATATTATTGTGATTTTAAAATGCCACGCTCAAGCCTCTTGGAAATTCCTAAAATAGTAGAAGAGACTGATGTAAGTGAGTTTACAGATGAGAATTTGCTCAAGATTTATGAGAAGGTACGATTGAATGGGAAAGAGTTTGATGTAAAGGATAAAAAGATACATGATGACTGTCTAAAAAAGATGGGCAAGAGATATATCTTTGAAAAATTGCACACAAGAGTCAAGAATCTATGAGCTCTTATTTTCTTGCAGAATAGGGTGATTTTCTATTATACTTCTACAATGAAAAATAAAATATATGGACAAGAAAGGTCAAAGCATTTATGAAGAAATATCTATTTTTATTGGTTGTTATTGTGCTATCATTTAACTATGTGGATGCAAAGACCAATGTGCCAAAGATAGTTGATGTGCAACACTATACTGATAAAATTCTTGTTACTTTTGTGTCAGAGGATCATGAGAAAAAAATCTATATTGAATCTTTTGATGATGAAGAGATTATGGATACGGCAGGATATGCATTTAGCATTTTTCAGGGTATATCTGAGAGTGAAATTTGTTTAGAAAGTCATCACGGTAATGCGTATAAAGAGTATACTATAATGTGTTATACATATGATATATCAGAAAATGATTGGATACATACCTATGATATGTTAGGGAGTTATTATGAATTATCTGATACGGGTGATTATAAAATAAAAGACGATTTTATATATTATAAAGCCGATAGTCATGAAGGGTTATATAATCCCAATAAAAATTATGATACTAACAGGTTTTTGGCAACCCCAATAGAGATTGAGAATTTTTTAAAAACAAAACTACAACTCAAAGGAAATATTTTTATTAGTCCGATCAATTTAGTCAAATGCATTAAAGCTTTTCCTATAACAGATGAAAATATTTCTTTATATGCCGATATAACTTCTTATTTGCAAAAATCAGGCGCAAGTGATGAAGCTGAGTACTTATTGGAACAAATAAAAAAATTTAAAAATACCGATACGAAAAAACCCACTCTCTCTCAAGAAGAACCACACTAGAAAAAAGGGATGAAATGAAGATATTGATTATATTCTTACTGATTGCGATAAATAGCTATTCCGATGGTTTATCATTTAATAAATCAAGGCAAATTGTTCATGATAAGAAGGTGATATCAAGTATATCGCTTGAAAATACTATGCTGCAACACTATTTCTTAAAAAATAATCAGAATTTACCTTTTGCCAAAGGAAGCTTGGGTGTTCTTGTCTATATGGTTGATGGCTACGACCCTTCAGAATGTTATTATCCAATTTACTACGAGAAGAGTGTTTATAGCATACAAAATGTATATTGTAAAAAACTAATCACAGATATCTCTAAAAAAAGAGAAATTTCGTTTTGACAAAATCTAATTGTAAAATAGATTTACAAAAAATCAGAGAAGATGATTTGCATAATTTATGTAGAGATGATGAAAAAATGCATTTTTCTTTAAACGATAATCAGACAATGCATATAGGTGAATTACAGTGCATATTGAAACAGAATAATCAAGATATGATGTTTGTTGATTTTGATTTCACAAAATGCACTAAAGGAATTTAAAATACCAATGTAACAAAGCCTATTTAGCTAATTCAAGAAGCTAGTTAGAAAAAACAAAAGAGATTAGGCTTGAGACTAAGACGGAATTCATCACTTTCGCTTTTGGGTAATGCTAATTTTAGTGTTTTTCTATATACTTTAAGAAAAGAATGACAAAGGGATGAAAATGCAAAAACTAATGATAGGATTTAGCTTTATTGTTTCGATACTGTCTTTGATTGCTATGATATATATTGGTTCAATGTTCTATAAAGGGGCGACTACCGATTATGAGACCAATAAAGTTTCTGAAGAAAATATCATCGCCTATATAAAAACATGGGACAGGGATATATTGGCTTCCGAGTCAACCTCTGAGTACAGCGATTATGTAAAGAGTCCAAAGTTTGATAAAGAGCACGATTTTAGCAAAGAGTTAGGCGAGCTTATTCAGTATTATAGCGGACATCCAATCACCTATATGAAAAATGATGGTAGTGCTGAGTGTGTCGGCATTGAATCTCAAGCAGAGTTTAAAAACGGCATAGCATCCATAAATGCAAAAATGATCAAAGTTAATGGCAAATGGAAAATTAAGAAAATAACTATTCTAAAAAAGAGTGCCTTAGACTTAGAACAAGAATTTTAAAAAAGAGAGATGTATGTTTAAAATATTAGTAGCTCTATTTTTGATTATTGCAAGTGCATATGGTGACGAGAAACTTACCTTGGATTTAGATGGTGATAATGTTGCCGATAGTCTATATTTAGATAGCAACAGCTCAAAGATTATCTGTAAACTCTCAACGCAAAATTTTCAAAAGATAGAAAGTAAGTTTGTTGACTCTGAATCTTCATCATGGCTAGAGGGAACAAAGGGTGGTTTTGTATACCATCAGAGTTTTATGAGGGCCGGATGTGCTTGTCAATTTAGATATGATAAAAAAATAGAAAAGATTCAACTCATAGGCATGAGTCGATACGAATTTGGT
>JARROQ010000056.1:0-8264 GCA_037383745.1 Sulfurovaceae bacterium | reverse complement strand
AAGTGTGGCTATGCGATGTGTAGTGAATTGAGTGCTGTTGACTATCTGGCACAAAGTGGAGAGTTTGAGATCTTTTATCAGATGCTCAATCTTGATCTTGCAAAAAGAGCAAGAGTTGTATGCCGCATCAAACAAAATGAATCTATAGGATCCATCGTACCACTTTTTAAGATGGCAAATTTTGCTGAGCGAGAGATGTTTGATATGTTTGGCATCTATGTTAATAATCATCCTTATCTTAAGCGCATCATCATGCCGGATGATTGGAGTGGTCACCCGCTTTTAAAAACCTATCCGCTTCAAGGTGATGAAGCAGCTTCGTGGTATGAGGTTGATAAGATATTCGGTAAAGAAAATAGAGATGTTATCGGTCCTGAAAATAGAGATCCTGCCAAGGTTGATAGATATGATACGCAAAGATTCTCAAGAGTCGGTTATGAAGTGCCGTTTGGTGCTGATATAAGCGAAGGCGAAGAGCCAAATGAGATCGAATACAGCAAGACAGCTTTTGTAAATTATCAGAAAAAGTCTAAACAGCTTAAAAAGAAGAGATAGGATCAATTATGCAAGTTACTACCAAATTAACACCGTTTTTTGAAAACTTAAATTTTGAGCGTGCAGACAATACCATGGTCATCAACTTTGGGCCACAACACCCTTCTGCTCATGGACAGTTGAGACTTGTACTTGAGTTAGATGGCGAACAGGTTGTCAAAGCTCTTCCTGATATTGGCTACCTGCACAGAGGTGTCGAAAAGATGGCGGAAAATATGACCTATAATGAATTTCTACCGACAACGGATAGACTCGATTATATCGCCTCGACATCAAATAACTATGCCTATGCCCTTAGTGTTGAGAGACTTTTAGGGATAGAGGCTCCAAGACGCGCACAGGTTATCAGAACGATGCTTCTTGAGCTTAACCGTATCATGTCCCATCTCTTTTTCCTCGCAACGCATGCACTCGATGTTGGTGCTATGAGTATCTTCTTGTATACATTTAGAGAGAGAGAATATGCGATGGACCTTATGGAGTCTTATTGTGGAGCGAGATTGACACATGCCGCAGTGCGTATAGGCGGTGTACCTCTCGATTTGCCTGCGGGTTGGCTAGAAGATCTTGAGAAATTTTTGAATAATATGCCTGAAAATATCAAGCTCTATGAAGATCTTTTGACTGAAAATAGAATCTGGAAAATGCGACTTGAAAATGTCGGTGTTGTCTCTGCTGAAGATGCACTTTCTTGGGGGTGCACGGGTCCTATGCTCAGAGGCTCAGGCATCAAATATGATATCAGAAAAGAGGAGCCTTATGAGCTTTACGGTGAGCTTGATTTTGACATACCTGTGAGTGATCGATGTGATAGTTATGGAAGATATAGACTCTATATGGAAGAGATGAAGCAATCTGTAAAGATACTCCATCAACTTATTCCGATGCACGAAGAGAGTGAACCACAACTCATGGCACATGCGCCAAAATATATCTCTGCTCCAAAAGAAGAGATCATGACGCAAAATTATGCGCTGATGCAACATTTTGTTTTGGTAACTCAAGGGATGCGACCGCCAAAAGGTGAAGTCTATGTTCCGACAGAGTCTCCAAAGGGAGAACTTGGATTTTACATAAAATCCGAAGGCGAACCATATGCATACAGACTCAAATGTAGAGCACCAAGCTTTTTCCATACAGGGCTTTTGCAAAAGATGTTAGTGGGAAGCTATCTAGCTGATGTTGTTACTATTATAGGAAGTACCAATATCGTTTTTGGTGAGGTTGACAGATGAAAAGATACGATTTAAGAGATTTGCATGGTGATTTTTACAAACGCATGATAGAGCTAATCGATAGTGATTTACAAGGTGGCGAGGTAGGTATATTTCTCTTTGAGATTGGTGATTTTTCTCCTATCCAAAAGAGTGCAGATATCATCAAGAAGCACAAGCATGAGCTTCTTAACTCGCTCAAGTTCAATGAAGTCGATTGGACGATAGTAGTTAGGAAAAAGGCTCATTAATGTCTAAAACTATTTTCTCGACATGGAGGGATGAGCTTGTTGACAATCGACACATTAGTGGCGATACTTGTCAAGTTTCATCTTTCAAATTGCCCGGAGATTATAGTGCTGATAAAAGTTCAAAAGCCTTTATAGGTTGGGATGGTGTTGCCGTATTTGATGAGAATGTCGATGTTGTAAGACTCGCATGTGAGTATGCTGCCCAATATCAAAAATACTCTGAAGCTTGTGGAAGATGTGCGCCTGGTAGATGGGGTGGACGGATACTCTATGATCTTCTTGATAAGATAGCCAGAGGCGAAGGAGCGCAAGCAGATATCGAACATCTCAAAGAGGTGAGCGAAACGATGATGATGACATCAAAGTGCGAGATAGGAAGAACGACACCGAAGCCTATCTTGGATCTACTTGAGCACTATAGAGAAGAGTTTGACCTCCTTATAGAGAAACAGATACCTTCAAAAGATTATGCAAACGAAGATGTAAGTTATATAGCCAAAGTAACCGCACCTTGCATGGATATGTGTCCGGCGCATGTTGATATCCCTGCCTATATCGAGGGTGTACGAGATATGCAATTTGATAAATCCTTGCAATCAACGAGACAAACAATGCCTTTGGCACATACTTGTGGGAGAGTATGTCCGCATCCTTGCGAAGATGCTTGCAGAAGAGCAAACCTCGATGAGCCGATTTCGATCATGGAGCTGAAACGCATCGGGGCTGATTTTGAGACAGATCACTCTTTGCCGTGGCAACATCCAAAAGAACCAAAACCGTTAAGAGATGATGGCAAAAAAGTTGCAATTATAGGTGCAGGTCCGGCAGGACTCACTGCAGCATATTATCTCGCACTTGAGGGGATAAAGGTTGATATCTTTGAAGAGCTGCCTGTTCTAGGCGGCGAGGTTGCTGTTGGGGTGCCTGAGTATCGTATGCCAATCGATAGATACAATAAAGATATCGAGCTCGTCACCTCTATGGAGGCTGTAAATGTTTATACAAATACGAAAGTAGATGCCGCAAAACTTAAAGAGCTAGAGAGTGGGTATGATGCAACACTTTTAGCATTTGGGACGCGGCTTTCTAAAAAAGTAAGAGCAGAGAATGAGCGATTGGATATGGAAGGGTATTGGGGTGCTATATCGATGCTTGACAAAGTAAATCTATGGCACAAATACCGCATAGGTTCGCCTGCAAGCGAAGACCTTAAAGATAAGGTTGTTGTCTGTGTCGGTGGTGGGTTTACTTCGATGGATGTTGTGCGTTGTGCTGTGAGAGAGGGCGCAAAAAAAGTCATCATGCTCTATAGAAGAGATGAGAAAACAATCATAAGAAATACAACTTACGAAGAGTATCATGAGGCGGTTGAAGAGGGAGTAGAGTTTATCTTCCACTCAGCGGTTGAGCGAATATTTGATGAAGATAATAAGCTTAAAAAATTACTTATTAACAGATTTGAGCTTGTTCCTGACCCTGATGGTGGTAGAGCGCAACTTGTCAAGATAGAAGGTGGAGATTTTGAGATAGAGTGTGATTATCTCATTCCTGCCGTTTCTCAATCAGCTGATTTGGCGCTCCTTCCACAAGAGTGGGATGTTGCGCTGACTTCATGGGGAACACTTTTGACGAACGGGAAAGATTATATGACATCACGCGCAGGACTTTTTGCTGCAGGTGATTGCGAATATGGCCCTATGACAATCGTAAATGCCGTAGGACAAGCCAAAAGAGTCGCTTCGGTGATATCAAGATATATCTATGATGGCAAAGTGAGTTTGACTGACGATGAGATCATGGAAGATCATCTTAGAACACTCAATGTCTATGATAAGAACGAGAAGATCACGGGCTGGATGCAAGGGCAACCAAGAGAAGAGAGCCCAAAACTCTCAGTTGGTGACAGAATCGATAACAACAAAGAGGTCAATCTCGGTTTGAGTGGAGAAGAAGCGCTTGCTGAAGCACAACGATGCATGCGATGTTATTATATCTCGATGGTGGTCGTATAATGATGGCACAGAAGCAAGAGATGAATCAAAATATCACTATCACTATAGATGGAAAAAGTTGTGTAGGCAAAAAAGGCAATACCATACTCGAAATTGCTAGAGCCAATGATATCTATATCCCTACGATGTGTTATATATCTAAAGTAAAACCGATAGCATCATGCCGAATATGTGTTGTGCAGATAGAAGGCGTAGAGGGAACAGTGCTTGCTTGCCAAGAGCGAGCAGTTGATGGCGTGAATGTCATCATCACGAGTGAAATGCTCTATAAGCATAGACAAAATATCATGAAGCTTTTTAGTGTCAATCATCCTTTGGAGTGTGGCGTATGTGATAAAAGCGGTGAGTGTGATCTGCAAAATAAGACACTGGAGTTTGATGTAGCAGCACAAAATTTTAGTGCAAAAGAGTCAGATAAAAAGGTCGAAAATTGGGGTTTTATCAGCTATGACCCTTCTCTTTGTATCGTTTGTGAAAGATGTGTGCGAGTTTGTAATGAAATCGTTGGCGAGAGTATACTCCAAGTAGCGGTTGGCGGGTACAACTCAAGAATTATCAATACAGATTTAGATAGTGATTGTAGTAACTGCGGTGAGTGTATGGCGGTTTGTCCTGTAGGTGCACTCACAAATAGTAAGTTTAAATACAGCTCTAATGCATGGGAGCTTGAGCGAATTCCGGCAACATGTGCACACTGTAGTAGCGGATGTGCCCTTTATTATGAATCCAAGCCTTTAAGTATTGCAAACAGAGAGAAGAGTATCTATAGAGTAACAAATCCATTTGAGTTTAACTCACTTTGCGGGGCAGGGAGATTTGCTTATGATTTTGCAAACCAAGGTGTCAGCAAAGATACCGTAGCTTTCGAGAGTGCTGTAGAGGCATTTAAGGTGGCTAAGAGTATACGCTTGAGCGCAAATATCACTAACGAAGAGGCACTCATCTTCCAAAAGCTTAAAGAGAAGTATAGCTATAAGCTTATCTGTGATGAGGCGAGAAGCTATCAAAAATTTCTTAGTGCTTATAGCTCAGTGAGTGGAAAAAGTCTCTACAATGGTGATCTTACAGCGATCAAAGATTCAGACGCAATCATAGTTTTCGGTACACGAATCAATGATGATAATCCAATGGTCAAATACCATATATCTATGGCAAGCAAATGGCATAGAGCTAGAGTAGCCTATTTGCATCCCATCGAAGATGCGAGTATGGCAAAAATCATAACACAATTTATCAAATATGAAGTAGGAAGTGAAGAGGGTGTTGCAGCACTTTTAGTGGATGCACTTTTGAGTAATATTGAGCTCTCCGATGAGGTCAAAGAGTTTTTAGATTCTCTAGATATAGGGAACCTGAGTGCTGAGAGTAATGTTGGAGAAGAGGAGCTTGAGAAGTTGGCAGCTTCTTTTGAGAAAAAAAGCAGATGCTCACTCATTGTAGGGGCTGATCTTTATGGACATCCAAGAGCTATGGAGATAGCAAAACTGCTCGCACTTTTTGAGAAATACGGCGAGTTTAATGTCATACTCGTCCCACCTGCGACAAATGCACTTGGCGTCTCTTTGATATGTGATCTTGCTGATGAAGACACCGAGGAGCAGAGCATAGGTTACAACATAAAAGGCGGTTTTACTTTGGGCTCACAAGGTGAAGTCGATCTTGATATGCCGGCACTCAATCAACAAGAGGGAACGCTCACCACCATCGATAAACGCGTGGTTGCCACACATGTTGCGCTCCCATTTGGCGGCTATACGCTCAACGATATCGCCAATGCTTTAGGATTAGAAGCAGAATATACGATTGATTATACAAAAGAGCTTCCTAAAAAAGGTGGCTATAAAGCAGTAGAGTTTGATGCGCTTACTCAAGAGCTCGCAAGCTTTGAACCATTGTGTCGCGGTGGTCCAGAGTTGTTGCGGCCACTTCCTCGGGACATCCTACCTCTTTGAGTTCCTCGGCCTCGCTGGCTCCCGCGTCCCCGGTTTGAAACTTGATGCATCGATGAAAGGAACCATTGCGATAACCGCAAGTGTTGCAGAGCCACTCGAAGCATCAGGTTTAAAAAATTATAGATATACTTTGATGAAATTACAAGAGGACGGGGTAATTAAATGAATCCAAATGAAGTGAAGATCAAGATTGACGGCGTTGAATGTGTAGCTAAAGAGGGCGAGTATATACTCAATATCGCTAGAGCAAATGGCATATTTATTCCTGCTATTTGCTATATCAGTAGATGCTCTCCTACACTCGCTTGTCGTATATGTTTAGTAGAGGCTGACGGCAAAAGAGTCTATGCTTGTAATGCGAAAGCGAAAGACGGCATGGATGTTACAACAAGCAGTGAAGAGATCCTTGAAGAGAGAAGAGCGATCATGGGGGTGTATGATATAAACCATCCTCTTCAATGTGGCGTCTGTGATCAAAGCGGAGAGTGTGAACTGCAAAACTATACCCTTGAACTTGGCGTTGATTCACAAAATTATACGATTGCTGATTGCAAAAGAGAGAGCACAAATTTTAGTAGTGTATTGCATTATGATCCGGGTCTTTGTATCGTATGTGAACGATGTGTGACAATCTGTAAAGATATGGTTGGAGACAATGCACTCTCAACGGGACCACGAAATGGAGCTGAGCTTGACAAAGAGCTTAAAGAGAGCATGCCAAAAGATGCGTATGCTATGTGGAATAAATTGCAAAAATCGCTTATCGTCCCAAGTGATGAGAGTGGGCAAACAAACTGTAGCGATTGTGGCGAGTGTCTCTCTGTCTGCCCGGTTGGTGCACTTGTAAGTAGAGATTTTGTCTATACATCAAACGCATGGGAGCTCAAACGCGTTCCTGCAACTTGTTCCCATTGTAGTAGTGGTTGCCAGATATTTTATGAGACAAAACCAACCTCAATTAGCGATAGAAGTGATAAGATATATAGGGTAACTAACGAGTGGAATTATGTATCACTGTGTGGCGCGGGACGTTTCGGATATGATTTTGAAAATAGCGGCGCAACAAAAGATGAAAAACAGTTTGCAAAAGCGACCAAAGCATTTAAAGAGGCAAAAGCGATTCGTTTTAACTCGACTATCACAAATGAAGAGGCAGCAATGCTTCAAAGTCTCAAAAAAGAGCTCGGAGTGAAACTTATCAACCCTGAAGCCAAAGCATTCCAAAGCTTCTTAAAAGATTTTGAGAACTATAGAGGCGAGAGCTTATATAGCGGTAACTATAAAGAGATGATGAGTGAGAGTAATTTTATCATCAGTGTAGGCAGTGCACTCAGACATGATAATCCAAATGTAAGATATATCTTCAACAACATCCAAAAACTTAACAAAGGAGCGGGACTCTATTTTCATCCGGTAGGTGATACACTCATAGAATCACTTGGTAAAAATGTTACGCCTATCTATCATACACCGGGGTTAGAAGAGTATGCGCTCTATCTTGTGCTTGATCTTTTTGCATTAAAAGATGAACTTCCAAAAGAGACCAAAAACTATCTCGAGAGTTTCCATAAAAAAGCAACAAAAACAGTCCAAGAGACGGTTATGGAAGATGTGACGGAAACCGTTGTCGATGAAGAGACGGGTGAGAGTAAAGAGGTAACAAAGAAAAAACCAAAAGTAGTCGAAAAAGAGGTAGAGTATGTTGCAAATGAGTTGGCATCACTCTTGGGTGCTCCTGAAGGATTTGGTGATATCTTTGAGAAGATGGTAGCAAAAGCAGATAATTTCTCTATGGTTGTGGGCGAAGATTTCTATGCGCATCCAAGAGCGGAAAATCTTGCAAAACTTTTGGCGCTTATTGAACAATATACAGCTATCAAGATAGCACTTATCCCGCCAAAAACAAACTCTTTGGGTGTTGCACTTATCTGCGATCTTGATGAAAAAGCAGATGGATACACGATAGGGTACAACGAAGCAGGTGACTTTAGATTGAGCGCACTAGGTGATGGCGATTTGGATATGCCTGCGCTTAATCAACAAGAGGGGACATTTACCAATATGCATAAAAGAGTCGTCCCTACAAACGCGGCACTTTCATACAACGGTTACGAGCTCAATGATATCATGAGTGCTCTAGGGCTTGGAGAGCAGTTTAGTATTGATTGGACAAGCAAATTGCCAACAAGAAAAGGCTTTGAAGCGCTCTCTTTTGATGCATTGCCAAATGGCTTTACAAATGCAGGCGAAGAACTTAGAGGCTATATGCTCAAACAAAAA
>JARROQ010000055.1:0-12938 GCA_037383745.1 Sulfurovaceae bacterium | reverse complement strand
TTTGCAGATACATATCAAACATGCAGGAGAGGGATATCTATTTCATAGGGTGGTACTCAAGCAAAAAAGCTACAAACAATTATCAAATAGCTTTTTCAATCATGTAAATATTGTAAAAACTTTTTCGCTTTTATAAAGCCGGTGATGCTTTTTTGTTTTATATTATTGCCCTCTTTATCAAAGAAAAGCATATTGGGTGTTCCAAAGATATCGAAGTGCCGGAACATCTCCTTATCACTCTCTAAATTTCGTGTGACATCTACCGTGATAAATCGATAATGCTCTAAAGCTTTTAGAACCTCTTTATCACTAAAAGTAAACTCTTTAAGCTCCGCGCAAGCAGCACATGCATCTTTCGTAAAATAGACAATCACAGGTTTATCACTCGTCTTAATTTCACCTAAAAGTGTTTCAAGATTATAGTATGTATCACCATGAACATCTATTTGAGGTACGCTTGAAGTAGAAGTAAATCCTTCAAATGGATGCAACATTGACCTAGCTCCACTGAGTGCACCCACAAAAAGAGAGGCTCCATAGAGTGCTAAGATAAATGCAAATACACGCACAAGTATCCAAGCGCCTTTGCGGGTATTGTCAAAAAGTCCCATAAAGTATGCGCTTCCTGCAAATAAGAGCGCCCACAAGATAAGTGTTATACTCGCTGGAAGCACGCGTGCAAGCATCCAGATAGCAAGGGCAATCATGATAACTCCAAATATCCGAGTAATCCTTGTCATCCAAGCGCCCGGTTTTGGCATAAGCTTTCCTGCACCCAAGCCTACAAGTAAAAGTGGTACACCCATCCCTATACTCATCACAAAAAGAGCAACACCTCCCAAAAGAGCGTCGCCGCTATGGGATATAAAGAGTACGGCACCTCCAAGTGGTGGAGCAACACAAGGACCTACTATAAGTGCTGAGAGCACACCCATAATCACGACACCTATCACTCCCTTGGAGTATGCCTTATTGTTAACATTTGAGATTTTTGATTGCCATTTTACAGGCAAAGCTATCTCATAATAACCAAAAAGAGAAAAGGCGAGAGCGACAAAAAGTCCGGCAAATAGAACAATCACAAACGGATTTTGCATCGCTGCTTGTATATCAGCACCCAGCAGTCCTGCAACAACACCAACAACCGTGTAGGTAAGTGCCATAGAGATCACATAAACCAGTGAGATAAAAAATGCTCGTGCTTTTGATGTCTGCCCTCCCTCTTTGGCTTGCGATACAAGGATAGAAGAGAGGATTGGAATCATCGGGAAAATACAAGGTGTCAATGAAAGCAAAAGCCCAAAGATAAAAAACAAAAAGACGATAAACACTCCACTCTCACCCTGAAGTACATTTTCGATTTTTGATACATTGACCTCATCACTCAATGCCCTAATCTTCCCAAAAAGTGATGGATCAGCATTAAAAGGAAATGTGTACTCTTGAGGCTCATAACATATCCCGCCGGATGAGCATCCCTCAAAGGAGAGCGCTAAAGTAAAATCCCCTTCTTTAAGTTCACTCTTTGAAATATTGAGCGTAAAGCTCTCCCTATAGACATCTTCATCCATATAGAGATCTGTTTTTGGCAGTGTGGGCTCAAGTTTTACAGATGTTATAGAGTCTTGAAGCAAAAGTTTAAGTGTATCAGCATAGATATAGATATCTTTACCGAGTTTTACATCTATCAAAATCCCATCTTCTTTTTGAGTAGCCGTGACTTTAAATGCTTCTGCCGGTGAGAGGAATTTTTGCTTCTCTACACTTCCAAAGCCGGCACCAAAAAGAGTCGAGCAGAAGATAAGTATCGATGCAAAAACTCTAAGCGCCATAAAACTCCCTATAAATTTTTTAAGGTTTTAAATAGTATAAAATAGTAGTTATAATAAAAATCTGCTGGTATTGTAGCCGATATTGACTAATCAATTATTAATAGGATAAAAAATGGGAAACAGACTTGCAAAAGAATCATCGGCATACTTACAACAACATGCAGATAATCCTATCGATTGGTATCCATGGGGGGATGAAGCACTAAAAAAAGCGAAAGAGGCACAGAAACCTATCTTTGTTTCAATCGGCTATAGTAGCTGTCACTGGTGCCATGTCATGGCACATGAATCATTTGAAGATGCAAAAATTGCAGCGTTGCTCAATGAAAATTTTATAGCCATCAAGGTCGACAAAGAAGAGCGACCCGACATAGATAAATATTTTCAAGATATCTATACACTAATGAATGGTCGTGGTGGTGGGTGGCCAACCTCTATATTTTTAACTCCGTCCCTCAAACCATTTTACTCTGCGACATATATACCCAATACTGCAAAATATGGGATGATGCCATTTGATGAACTCCTGAATACTATCATACAAAAATACCAAAAACAACCAAAACTACTTGAAGAAAAGGGAGCCGAGGTGCTCGATTTTCTCAATCCAAAAAAAGAGAACATCCAAGCAACCAATATCGATAAAAGTTTGATAGATAGATTTGTTGATCAAGCAAAAAGCCTCTTTGATACTGAGTATGGAGGATTTGGCAGTGAGCCAAAGTTTCCACAAACCTCAACCTATATGATACTTTTAGAGATATATAAACTCACAAAAGATGAAAAGATACTCGATATGATAATGCACTCTTTGAAGACTATGTCTCAAGGCGGACTCTATGATCTCGTCGATGGTGGATTTTGTAGATATTCGACAACACAAAACTGGCTCATCCCTCATTTTGAAAAAATGACTTATGACAATGCGCTTTTGATACAACTCTATAGTGAAGTCTCTGCGATTACCAAAGATGCCCATTTCAAAGAGATAGCACAGCAGAGCATCGACTTTATGATGCAATTTATGAGTCACGATCATCTCTTTTTTAGCGCTAGTGACGCTGATAGCAAAGAGGGAGAAGGAAGATATTTTACTTATGAATACAAAGAGTGCCTTGAAGCTTTTAGTAAAAACGGGTTTAGCGCCAAAGAAGCCAGAGAGACTCTGCAAGCACTTGATATTACCGAGGAAGGAAACTTTGAGGGGAGATCAATTGTCAATCTTAAAGAAGAGCTTGATAAAAATAGAGTTCAAAAAGCGTTGCAAATTCTCCGCACTCTAAGAGAACAAAGAGAGTACCCCTTTATCGATACAAAGATTATCACCTCGTGGAATGCCATGATGATAGAGTCCCTCTTTATAGCCACATCAATCGATGCAACCTATCAGAAAAATGCAAAAAAATCACTTGATGCTCTCCTTAAAAAACTCTACATTGAAGGAAAACTTTATCACACGGCTATGGACAAAAATAGACCATATGTTGAGGCATTTTTAGAGGATTATGCATATCTCTGCTCTGCTCTGATTAAAGCTTATGAGACAACATCTCAAGAGGATTATCTTCATCTAGCTATCAAACTTGCTAATCAAGCGATTAAAGAATTCTATATAGAAAAGCAGTGGCACTTCTCAAATACGGAGTTTAAAACAAAAGATGAAAGATATGACACCTCCTATCCGTCTGCAAGTGCCCTTATGGTGTATGTATTACTCAAGCTTGATCTGCTAAGCTCTTATGATTATAGCAGCATCATAGACTTTACCTTACGTTTTAACTCCTACGATCTAATGAGACAGCCTATCTCTTCTCCTCTTTTAACACAAACAGCGATTGCAAATCTTTTAGGTCTTACAACAATCAAATCAACAAGGGAAAATATCGAAAAAAACAGGGAAGCTATCAAGCTTTTACCTTTTACGATAGCTCTAGCAAACGATGATACAAGGTGGACACTCTGTGATCGTAAATCATGCTTTGCGAATGAAAATAATTTTCAAAAAATAATTCAACAAATAGACAAAAAAGAGATATAATATAATCATAAATCAAACTTAAGGAGGATTTATGGGTTGCAATATCGGAAAAATCGATAGAATTATTAGATTGGTCATCGGCGTTGCACTGCTTCTTTTAGCACTTCAACTACAAAGAAGACCTCTTGCCTATAGTTTTGGTCGTAGCATTCTTTCAAGCATTCATCATTGGTGAAGTTCCCAAAAACCTCACATCAATTATCCTTGGACTCTTTATCGTTGCTGTTGGTCTTGCGCTTTTTATACGCGGATTAGAGCTTGGTATATTTCCCATGGGTGAAAACTTAGCCGTTGAGTTTTCTCAAAAAGGCTCTCTTTTTTGGTTGTTGCTCTTCGCGTTTACTATAGGATTTTCAACTACGGTTGCTGAGCCGGCACTCATAGCCATAGCAAACAAAGCCGCGATCATTAGCAGTGGACTCATTGATGCCTTTTGGCTTCGAATTACCGTTGCACTCTCCGTTGGTTTTGCTATTACTCTGGGTGTTCTTAGGATTCTTTTAGGGCACCCCATGCACTATTATGTTATCGGCGGGTATATCATCGTTGTGATTGTCACCTTTTTTGCACCCAAAGAGATTATCGGGCTTGCTTATGACAGTGGGGGTGTTACAACTTCTACCGTCACAGTACCCCTCGTAGCAGCACTTGGTATCGGACTTGCTTCAAGTATTAAGGGGAGAAACCCGCTCATTGATGGATTTGGACTTATCGCATTTGCTTCGCTCACGCCTATGATATTTGTTCAGATATATGGAATAGCAGTTTACAACATTATGGATATGCCAACCCAAGCACTTGCATTAGTCTCACAAGATGAAAAAAGCACAATCGAATATGCCTTCTCTTTGAGAGAGGTTATTTTAGATCTTTTTGGGGTCATCAGAGACATCCTTCCTATACTTGCAGTGATATTTTTCTTTCAATTTTTTGTCATTAAAAAATCTATAACGAAACCAAAAAATATAGCTGCTGGTATCATCTTGGTAATTCTTGGTCTCTACGCTTTTATCGTTGGTCTTGAGATGGGGCTCTTCCCTATCGGCGAAGAGATAGCTTTGCAACTCACCAAGCTCAATAATTTAACGCTCATCTATCTCTTTGCTTTTTTGATAGGATTTTCAACGACTATGGCGGAGCCTGCTCTACTAGCTATTGGCATCAAAGCGCAAGAAGTTAGTAACGGAGGTATCAAACAGATGGCTCTTAGAATCATCGTGGCACTCGGTGTTGCTTTAGGCATCGCCCTTGGTGCATTTAGGATAGTTCAAGGTGATCCTATCCACTACTATATCATCGTAGGCTATATCATAGCGATTACTTTGACATATTTTGCACCAAGGTATATAATTCCTATAGCATATGATAGTGGAGGTGTCACTACCTCTACGGTAACCGTACCTCTTGTAGCGGCACTTGGCTTAGGCTTGGCATCCAATATCGAAGGTAGGAATCCCCTTATCGATGGATTTGGACTTATCGCATTTGCTTCGCTCTTTCCTATGCTCACCGTGATGAGTTATGGGATATACTCGGAGTATAAAAAAAGTAAATCAAAAGGAGATGAGATATGAAATTTACAGCTTTAGTAGCTTTCATTAAAAGCGAAGAGGAAGAAGAGGCGATTAAAGTTGCCAAGGAGGAAGGTGCAGGAAGTGTGACCATCATATCAGGTAAAACTATCGGGCTTGAAGAGAAAAAGATATTTTTTGGACTCACACTTGAAGAGAATGTATCAATCTTGATCTTTATACTCCCGATTCGGCTCTCAAGGAAAGTCATGCGGAGTCTGAGGGGTTCACTTGATCTTGATAATATAGAAAATAGAGGTCTCATTTTTTCAATTCCTTTGAGTCATGTCGCTGGACTTGATTTTAAAGAGTTGCAAAACTTTGAAGACAACATAAAAACCATGCTATAAGGAGGATAAAATGTTAGTTGAAGATATTATGACACCAAAAGAGAAAGCGGTTACGATTGATCCCATGACATCGGTGAGAAAAGCACTTGAGTTGATGAGAGAGGAGAAGATAAAATCGATCATTGTTGAGAAAAACTCGCCTGATGGTGCTTATGGACTATTGACCTTTAAAAATATTTTACAAAGCATTGTTGCTGAAGATGGGGATATCGATCTTTTAAATGTTTTTGATATCGCAAATATACCTGCGATGTGTGTTCCAACCAAGATGAATGTCAGCTATGCTGCAAAAATGATGGTAAAAAGTAGTATCAAGAGATTGCTTGTGCTGGAAAATAATGAGCTCAAAGGGATACTTACAATGACTGATGTTATAGAGACACTGATGGATGAGATAGATTAAAATACTTTGATTGCTGACGCTGTGTCCACTTCAGCAGTGGGCTCGCGCGACTAGTCGCTTTAGATTAAGATATTATAGGCTTTTTGCATTATTGAATTCGCTGATCTCGCTCTCGACCATTGCATTTATCATTCTTATATAGAGGTCTGTGATGAGATTTGGGGAGAGCCCAAGAGAGATCGCCTGCTCTCTCACTCTTGATATCACGGCATCTATCCGCTCTTGCTCTTTGATCTCATCGACTGTATTTTTAAAATGGGCTATCTGTTTTATATACTCGTTCCTATTTGCGATAAGTTCGACTATTTCAGTATCAAGTTTATCTATCTCTTCTCGTGCCTCTTCAAGCGTATTACACTTTCTCATACAAACCCCCTTTAAAAATGTTTTGATGCATTATACCACATCCGGGTGCCTTTATGATTTACACTCTTCTTAAATTATTTTAAGGTGCTGATGCCTTCCATAAACTTATCTTTGAGACTCTCTTGCTGAGGCATAAAACTAAGCAGTATTATAGACATATATTCATCTTTTTTGTAGCAATAATATTCTTGATACATTGCCCCTCCAAGAAGTGAAAGCCGAGCATGTGCAAATTTTTTATTGGCTATTTCAATGTCGTTTTTTGCAACCAATGCATACTGCAACGCTTCTTGTTTAAGTAGCATTTCCGTTACTACATCTAGATACTGTGATTCTGAATATTTTGTCCCGCCCGGTGATAATGCTAAATTTTCAAATAAAAATTGTGCATTTACAGTTTCACTAGGGTCACTCGCCATAAACGCATAAACACTTTTCAGCTTGTTATTTGCTTTTAATTCTTCCGCACTGGCTCCTTCTATATTGATCGCTTCAGCTCCAACTTCCATGAGCTCATCTATCGTCTCTTGACTTGCGATATTCCAATCTTGAGGGACCACAAATTTGATATTGAGCCAACTATTTTCAAATGTCTTCCCGTTCCATTTACCTTCGGTAAAATCAGATTTTTCTCCACATCCTGAAAAAACTGCTAATACTATCATGATTGAAAATAGTACTATTGTATTTTGTAACCGCAATCTCATCTTCTTCTCCATTATCAAAATAACTATCATCACTATTGTATCCCAATAGCTTTACAGTAAAGAAAAAAATTATGAGGATTTGATAAAAATTATAAAATAGTTAGGATTGTACCCCCGAGCAAAGCTCAAGGATATTGAAGATACCGAAAAAATTCGGTGTGATTCCGGAAAAGTTTATTCTACTTCTGCATCAATGATATCATCATCATCTGGTTTTGCTTCACCCGCTGCTTCACCTTTGGCTCCACCCTGCTCTTTAGCATAAAGTGCTTCAGCAAGCTTGTGGCTTTTTTCACTGAGTACTTTTATCTTTTCATCGATCTGCTCTTTTGTCGCAGCATCATCTTTGAGCGTAGTCTCTAGATCTTCAATCGCTGCTTCAATCGCTTTTTTCTCACCCTCATCAAAGTTCTCGCCGATTTCACTAAGTGATTTTTTTGTTTGATGCACAAGAGCATCTGCTTGGTTTCTAGTTTCTACTACAGCTTTTCTCGCCTCATCTTCACTTTTATGCGCTTCGGCATCTTGTACCATCTTGTTGATCTCTTCATCACTCAATCCTGACGAACCGGTGATTTTAATCTCTTGGGTTTTACCCGTTCCTTTGTCTTGTGCACTTACGGTAAGAATACCGTTTGCATCGATGTCAAAGGTAACCTCGATTTGAGGGACACCTCTTGGAGCTGCAGGGATATCTCGAAGTTCAAACATACCAAGTGATTTATTGTCTTTTGAAAACTCTCTCTCACCTTGAAGAACATGGATACTTACAGCAGGTTGATTATCTTCTGCTGTTGAGAATACTTGCGATTTTTTCGCAGGTACCGTTGTTCCTTTTTCGATAACTTTTGTAGTCACGCCACCTAAAGTTTCGATACCTAAGCTTAGTGGTGTTACATCAAGAAGGAGGACATCTTTAACATCTCCTGCCAATACTCCCCCTTGAATAGCGGCACCAAGTGCTACGACTTCATCAGGGTTTACTGATTTATTGAGATCTTTACCGAAGAATTTTTTAACCTCTTCTTGTACGAGTGGCACTCTTGTTGAACCACCGACCATAACGATTTCACTAATATCCTCTTTTTTCACGCCCGCATCTTTGATAACTCCTGCTATCGTTTTGATCGTACTTGCTATAAGATCAGAAATGAGTGACTCAAACTTGGCTCTTGTTATCTTTTTGACCAAGTGTTTTGGACCTGATGCATCCGCCGTGATAAATGGAAGATTGATCTCAGTTTCAGTTGAACTTGAAAGCTCTTTCTTAGCGCTCTCTGCTGCATCTTTAAGTCTTTGTAGTGCCATAACATCTGCCTTGAGATCAACACTATTTTCTTTTTTGAACTCTTCAGCGATATAATCGATAAGACGATTATCAAAATCATCTCCACCCAAGAATGCATCACCACCTGTCGCCATAACCTCAACAACATTATCGCCTGTCTCAAGAGTCGTTACATCAAATGTTCCACCTCCAAGGTCATAAACAACGATAGTCTCAGACTCTTTTTTATCAAGCCCATAAGAGAGAGCTGCAGATGTTGGCTCATTGATGATTCTAAGCACATTAAGCCCGGCAATTGTTCCGGCCTCTTTTGTTGCTTTTCTTTGTGCATCATTAAAATATGCCGGTACAGTGATGACCGCATCCGTTATCTTCTCTCCAAGATATGCCTCTGTATCTTCTTTAAGTTTCATCAATACTTTTGCTGATATCTCTTGAGGTGTGTAAGTTTTTCCGCTCACTTCTACTGCACAAGCACCGTTTCTATCTATGATATGATACGGCAGTCTATCTTTTGCCTCTTTAGCAGTAGGCTCATCACACATAAGTCCCATAATTCTCTTTATAGAATAGATGGTCTTCTCCGGATTAGTTACTGCTTGTCTTTTTGCACTCTCACCCACAAGCACTTCACCTTTATCGGTAAAAGCAACAACGGATGGAGTTGTATTTTTTCCCTCTTTATTTGATATGATTTTTGCTTCGCCATGCTCATAGATTGCCATAGCTGAGTTTGTTGTTCCTAAATCAATTCCTAATACTTTTCCCATTTTGTTCTCCTTTTTTAAGTTTAACTATATATTTTTTGCCTCTGTGGCTCACTTCGTTTGACCAACTCTAAGATTCTGCATCGAGAGATAAGAGACTCGCTCTTATCTATTTAACGGTACTTACCATTGCAGGTCTGAGTATCTGATCTTTTATCGTGTATCCCTTTTGGAGTACTTGAGCGATCGTACCGCTTGGTTGTTCATCACTATCAACTTGCATAATAGCTTGATGAAGATTTGGGTCAAAATCTCCGCTACAATCGATCTCTTTCACACCGTTTTTCTCAAGCATCTTCTTGAGCTGTTCGTGTGTTTTTCTGATACCCTCTTCCATTAAAGAGAGAGTGTCCGGCAACTCCTCTTTAGATAGAGATTCTATCGATACGATAGCGCCGTCAAACGAGTCCATCACGCTGATCATATCTTTTGCAAATCCCTCATTTGAGTAGGCAATAGCATTTTGCTTCTCTTTATCTAACCTCTTTTTTGCATTCTCAAAATCTGCATAGGCTCTCATATATTTATCTTGCCACTCGGAAACCTTGCTCTTTAATGCTTCTACTTCATCGGTAGATTCACACTCTAAGTTCGTCTCTTCTTCGTTAGACTTACTCTCATCAGATGCTTCTTGATTGTTTAATTCTTCATCTTTAGACACCCAAACCTCCTTATCTAAAATCTGCGCAATCCATATACAAAAAGTATATAAGTTTATGCTTCAAACAAATTATACAACAGTGAGTCTATCTTTGTCAAGTCTAATATGAATATCTCTATATAAAAAACTTTAGTCTATATCACTAAAGGTTAAAAATAGAGCTATCCTTAGGGAAAAATGTAAAAAATATTGAAAAATTTTGGGATAAAAAGCCATAATTGACCTCCTGATAGGTATAAAAATTTCAAAAATTAATTTTGAGGAGTGAATTATACCCAACAGAGCTTAACTCTAGCATAATAAATTAAGATTTATCCAAGGTAATTAGAGTAAAATTGTCTTAAATTTTTAAAAGGTATCCAATGCTAATTACCCGTGCTACTGAGTATGCCCTCTTGTCCCTCGATTATATAAGAAAAAGTGAATACCCTATAGGTGCCGAGCAGCTCTCTGATGCACTCAATATCCCTAAAAGCTTTCTAGCAAAGATACTGCAAAACCTGGCAAAGAAAGAGATTTTAATCTCTAAAAAGGGTGCAAAAGGTGGCTTCGTCTTACAAAAAGAGATCAGGGATATAACACTTTTTGATATAGTTGCAGCTGTTGAAGGGCGACCTGCGATGGTATTTGATTGCACGCAATATACCGATACCTGTCCAAACAATGGTCCAAAAAACTGCACTATATCACCATTTTTAGTAAACTTCCAAAAAAAGATTGATGCACTTTTACACTCTTTGAGCCTAGAGGATATACTGAGTGAGTAAACTCTACCATCTCTCTCATATCGATCTCGATGGGTATGGATGTCAATATCTTACCTCGAAAAATTTTAATGATATCTCACTTTTTAATGCAAATTATGGGCCTGAAGTGCAAGCGAGACTCAGTGAAATCGTTACGCTTATAAAAAGCTCAGATATTACGGACAACCTCATCCTTATTAGCGATCTTAATCTTACGCCAAAAGAGGCAAGATGGATAGAAGAAGAGGCAAAAAAGGTTGATGCGAAGTTGCTTCTTTTAGATCATCACATTACGGGCAAGAAAAGTGCCGAGGAGCATGCATGGTACAACCTCGATACTAACTATTGTGCAACAAAGCTGACCTATGAATGGCTCAAAAAAGAGTTTAGTTTTGATGAACAAAACAGGTTTCAAAAACTAGTAGAGAGCATCAATGCGGTAGATATGTGGCATAGCGATCATGAGTTTTTTGAATTTGGAAAAGTGATGATGAGTATGATCGCAGGCTCAAAAGAGATAGGCAGAATCATCTTTTCTCAAGAAGATTCAGAGCTAAAGCGCTATCTCATCGAGACATCTTATCAATATATAGATCAAGATGATAGTCATATCAAACTCGATGATAATGCTTATAGACTCAAAAAAGATTTTTTTCTTAGAGATCAAAATGACACCAAAGATAACCTTGTTGCAAAATATATAACTTCGCTTTTAGGTAACCAAAAAGAGCGTTTCACTATCCACTATAAAAAGTATAAAGGAGTTCTAGGATACAACATCGGCAACTCCTCAATCATCGGCAATAAATTTTTAGTAGAAAACAGTGATTATAACTTCTATATGGATATCAATTTTAGAGGGCACTTCTCGCTAAGAGGCAATGGAACACTTGATCTCTCCGAGGTCGCACAAAAGATAGGAAATGGTGGCGGTCACCCAAATGCAAGCGGTGGAAAAATAGAAAACTTCAAAGACTCATTTGTCTATAGTGATGTCAAAAAGTTCGTCCAAGAACACATCAATCAAAAAACTAAATCTTGACTCTTGCTTTAAATGCTTGAGAAAGCGAGAGCATATCTATATTTTCAAGATCAACTCCCATTGGAACTCCTTGAGCAATCTTGGTAAAATTGACATCGAAACCTTTTAGCTTATCTTCCACATAAAGAATCATTGTATCAGTTGCAATACTTGGAGGAAATGCAAAAATCAACTCCTCAACACCGTTTATGGCGTTGAATAGATGCTCCTCATCAAGATCCTCAATCTGTGAGATAACATAATAGACGCCATTATACTCCCCACTATCTTCAATGCTTAGTATATCTTTTGGACTCTGCACAACACAAAGCATTGATTCATCTCGAGCAGGGTCTGAACATATATTGCAAAGCTCATTTTCACTCATATTGTGACACTTCTTGCATCTTCGTATCGAGCCTACGGTTGCCTCAAGCGCATGTGCTAACTTCATAGCACCAAAATTATCAACCATAGCTGCATGGTATGCCATTCTTATGGCTGATTTTTTACCTATAGAAGGAAATGCTTCAAAAGCTGAGACTAGATTTTCAAATATCTCAAGCTTAGAGTTTTTCATAATCCACTACCTTGGTAAACTCTGCTGCTTGTTTGATGATGCTCACAACCTCTAAATGATCCGGATGATTTGCATACAAAGCAAGATCCTCTTTGCTCTTAAAGTGAGTTATCAAACTCATATCCATTGCACGCTCTTCGTTGGAGAAATTAGCACCGACTTCTAAAAACTCTATCTCTTTTATCTTAGGAGGTAACCCTTCGAGCATACTTTTTATCTTTAGGAGATTTGCATCTCTATTTTCATCTTTTAATTTTAAAAATACTATATGAACTATCACCGCTACTTCTTTTGTTCTTGCTGTTTTTTGTTGCCATTATAGCAAAATTATGTTAGAATTCGCGAGAATATAATCCTTTAAAAGTAAAAATTGACGGAGTTGTTATGCAAGAGATAGACTATTATGAGATACTTGAAGTAAGTAGAGATTCCAACGGTGCTGAGATAAAAAAATCTTACAGAAAATTGGCACTCAAGTATCATCCTGATAGAAATCCGGACGATAAAGAGGCAGAAGATCGATTTAAGCTAGTCAACGAAGCCTATCAAGTGCTCAGTGATGATGAAAAAAGATCGATTTATGATAGATATGGCAAGAGTGGTTTAGA
>JARROQ010000054.1:0-14625 GCA_037383745.1 Sulfurovaceae bacterium | reverse complement strand
ACCGGGATATCGATGTCTCTTCCAAGTAACTTGCCGGCACTCTCTTGCTTGATATCCATATTGAGATGACAAAGTGGGCAAGGTGTGACGACGATATCGGCATTGTTATCGATCGCATCAACAAGTGCATTCCCTGTTAGTGTATTGCTTGTATCCGGAGCTTGCAGATCTACATGGAAACCACAGCATTTATTTTTGCTTGCATACTCCACACTCACACCCTCTAGAGCCTCTATAAGCTGCTCTAAACTTGTTGGTTTGTATGGGTTTTCTCCACTATTATTTTCGGCATGGAGTTCTGAAGGACGAATATTATGACATCCGTAAAATGGAGCGATGTTGTATTCACTCAGTGGTACTTCAACCTTAGCTTTGATATTTTCTACCCCAAAATCATCAACAAGTACATACAAGAAGTGTTTAATGGCAACACTCCCTTTATATTCTAATCCTGTCTCTTTGAGTTTTTCATTGACTTTGGCTTTGTATGCAGGGTCGCTGTCAAGCTTCTCTTTTGTAAGTGAAAGATTTATCTGGCATGTATTGCAAAGTGTGATCATAGTAAAGCCCATCTTTTCGGCATAGCAGATGTTTCTTGCGTTGAGTACATCCGAAAGAAAAGGATCAAAATCTTGTAAATGGCTTGCTCCACAGCAGCTTGCCTCTTCTAAAATATTGAGCTCAATGTTTAGTTTTTCGCCCACAGCGAGAGTAGAGGAGAGAAGTTCCGGTGTTGATTCCCTTGCTGTACATCCGGTATATAATGCATATTGAATTTTGCTCATTGTTTCTCCTTACAACTTGTTCGTTTGTGAGATTTCTATCAATTTTTTAATCTCATCAAGATTTTTTGATTTTGGCATATTATCTACAAGAGGTAGTTGGTCGATCAAATGTATCTTGCCGGCCTTGAGCATCTTAAATGCATCTTTCATGTGTTTCAATGCACCTATCGGTCCTTCACTATATTTGACAATATCTGCTTCATCGAGGAAACCATGCTTGCTGATGCTTCGCACAAACCCTTCGGCATGTCTTGTTGCGACATTGCTTGGTGCAATTTTTTTCTCAAATTGAAGATTGTGTAGTTTTGTGATTTTTTCCAATGGTTTGATCTCTTTTGGGCACGCCTCAACACACTCAAAACATTTGACACAATCCCAAACCCCTTGACCAAGCTGAGATGTAATCTTGAGACGCTCTTCACTTGCGGTGTCTCTTGAATCAGCACTAAATCTATACGCCGCTACAAAAGCAGCAGGACCAAAGAACTCTTCATTCACGCTAAGAGCAGGGCAGGCGTAGTGGCAGTTTCCACACTGGATACAGTAGTCTGCATCGAGTATGTTTTCTACCTCTTCTTTTGAGATGAGATTTTCTTTTGTTGGATGTGGATCGATATCGCAATCAACATACGGTTTAATGGCAGCATGCTTATCCCAAAAGTCACCCTTGTCGATAATCATATCTTTAATAACTCTTTCTTTGCTTTGCGGATCAAATATAAGTTCATCACCAAAAAGCTCAATCATATCATTTGCATTCTCTTTACACGCAAGTACAGGCTTGCCGTTTACTTTGATAGCGCAAGAGCCGCAAATTCCATGTCTACAAGACCTTCTATAGGAAAAAGAACCATCATGTTCGTATTTGATTCGATTGAGTAGATCAAGTACAAGCTCATTTTTCTCTACCTCCATCTCATAAGTTTTATAATATGGAAGATAGTCTGTCTCGGCATTAAATCTAAATGCTTTTATCTGGATTTTGTTTGTATTTCCCATAACCATCTCCTAATATGTTCTTTCTTTGACTTCAAATTTACCAAGTACAACATCGGCATATTCTTGGGTAATATTTCCTTTTTCGTCCATATAGGCATAGGTATGCTTGAGGAATTTTTTATCGTTTCTTTTTGGATAATCTTCTCTATAGTGTGCTCCACGACTCTCTTCTCTAGCAAGTGCACCCTCAACTATAAATTTGGAGTAATCCAACATATGTCCAAGTTCGATCGCCTCTTGAAGCTCTGTGTTAAATGTTTTAGATTTATCTACTATCCTGATATTTTGGTATCTACTTGAAAGTTTATTGAGTATTTTTTGCTGTTTTTTGAGTGAATTTGCTGTTCTAAAGACACCTGCATTTGCACTCATGCTCTCTTGTAGCTCATTTCTAATCGCAGGCACGCTCTCGTCACCATTGTTTGTTTTAACCCAGTTATATTCAGCAATCATCCTTGCAGCGTCATCTTCGTTTGCCTCTTCACAGCTAAGAGCATCAATATCTTTTAAGATACTCTCCCCTGCATGTCTTCCAAAAAGGAGTGCCTCTAGTACTGAGTTTGCTCCAAGGCGATTCGCCCCATGTACACTCACACAGCTACACTCTCCTGCAGCATAGAACCCCTCTACTATTTCGTTCGGGTTTTTCTTGACATGGCAATCGATATCGACCGGGATTCCTCCCATGGAGTAGTGCGCAGTTGCAGCAATCATAATCGGCTCTTCAAGCATATCTTGCCCAAGGAATGTGATAGCAAGCTCTCTAAGTTCGGGAAGTTTTGTTAAGATTGTCTCTTTTGGTAAGTGGGTGAGATCGATATAGATAGCATCTTTATCAGGACCGACACCTCTGCCTTCTTTGATCTCTTGCATAATCGCACGGCTTACAACATCTCTTGAGGCAAGTTCAAGTGCATTTGGAGCATATTTTTCCATAAATCGCTCGCCTTTGGAGTTGAGAAGTTTTCCACCTTCACCTCTTGCGGCTTCAGATATGAGGATTCCTGAGCCACCCAGTCCGCTTGGATGAAACTGAACAAACTCCATATCTTCTAGAGGGAGTCCATGTCGAGCAACGATAGAGAGCGCATCTCCTGTATTTGCATGTGCGTTCGAGTTGATCTTGTAAGCTCTTCCGTAACCGCCTGTTGCAAACATAACTGCATTCGCATTAAATATAGCCATCTTGCCATCTCTGATATCAAATGCAGCGACACCGGATACTTTACCGTCCTCATAGATGATATCAGCAACATACCACTCATCATAAACTTTAACACCGGCTCTAAATGCTTGCTCATAGATAGTTTGTAAAAGTGTAAGACCTGTTCTGTCTTTTGCATAACATGCTCTTGGTTTGCTTTGTCCTCCAAAAGGACGAGTCGCTATGCTACCTTCATCATCTCTTGAAAATACAGCTCCCATTTTTTCAATCCATCTGATGGTCTCAGGAGCCTTTGAACAGAGTAGCTCTACACAATCTTGATCGGCAAGATAGTCACTTCCTTTGACGGTATCGAATTCATGAAGCTCTATAGAGTCATCTTTTCCTATCGCCGCATTTATTCCCCCCTGTGCAGCTCCGGAGTGACTTCTTAGAGGATGAAGTTTTGTGATGAGTGCTGTTTTTTTCCCGGCAGCAGTTGTTTCTCTGGCAGCAGCAAGACCTGCAAGACCGGCTCCAACTATAACTACATCATAATGATAGATTTTTATATCCATAGCCCAAATATCCTTTTGAAACGAATTTGATAGATTATATCTTCACTTTTGTATTAGATTCTTTAAATACCCCATACAAAAATGAAAAAAACCTTTATATATGTTACAATTTTGCCATTAGTAAAAAGAGAGAAAATGAATAAAGAAGATTATATCATAAAACATTTTGCATCAAAGCTCATAGGAGATGATGCAGCATGTATAGATGGGATTTGCTATAGTTGTGATAGCTTCTATGAGGATGTTCACTTCAAAAGAGCATGGATGAGTATGGCGCAGATTGGCAGAAAGGCGATGCTTGTTAATATCTCTGATGCTATAGCTATGAACGCCAAACCACTCTATGCGCTTCTCTCTTTGGCAGTTCCTCGCGAAGTTTCAGATGAGGAGATTAAAGAGTTGATAAGCGCACTTGAGTCAACGGCAAAAGAGTTTGACTGCGAGATTATCGGCGGGGATACGATCTCAAATCAGAAGATGAGTATCACTATAACGCTCATCTCAAAAAGTGACAACCCGCTTCTAAGAAAAGGACTCAAAGAGGGTGATATGCTTGCCTTTACCGGTATATTAGGAGAGAGCAAGCGAGACTTAGA
Source organism: Sulfurovaceae bacterium (assembly GCA_037383745.1). GTDB lineage: Bacteria > Campylobacterota > Campylobacteria > Campylobacterales > Sulfurovaceae > BN30871. The sequence continues at coordinate 10,523 of JARROQ010000054.1, read as the reverse complement.
GCAACTTCTTTTAGGCAAAGCTATTGATAAGAGCTCACGATTTTACGAGCCGATTTTACGAGGTGAGTTTATACAAAGAGCTAGAGAGCATCTGAGTGTCGGTATGGATATCTCTGATGGTCTTTTTTGTGATACCAATAAGCTTCTTACTATGAATGATATTGGATTAGAGCTTTTAGTAGAGATTGAAGATGAGATAGGATTGAGCGGAGAGGAGTATGAGATGCTTGTTGGCTTTAATGAAAAACAGCTCCCCTTTATCCAAGAGATCTGTAGGGATTTAAAGTTAAAGCTTACTCCATTTGCAAAGATCAAACACAATAGTTTTCGCTTTCTCTGCAAAGAGCATCATTTTTGAGATACTTTTTGTGAGAGAAATATAAAGATAGAGAGTGCTACGATAATCACCGAGACACCGAGTATGAGATAAAAAGCATTGATGAGTTGAGTATAATCTGATATTGCTATTTTAAAGACGACCATAAGCGCTTCGATGAGTAGGGCAATAATGATGGTTATGAGAAATTTTATGAGAAGTCTATACTCCGTTTTATTGCTCTTGGCATAACTTTTAAAAAAGACTTCCTGCTCCAATACGGTCTTTGCAAGATCAAATATAGCAAGCCCTAGCGTAAGAGCAACAACCGGTTTAAATATCGCCTCTATTGAGAAGTTTGACTCAAATATTATCGTATGAAAGAAATTAATCAGAGCATAGCCTATAGTAAATACTGAGAGTATGACCATAGAAGATCCCGCTGCGACATAGAAGCTTTTATTCATAATGTTAAGACTGTTGTGCAGCTCAAGAAAACCAAGTTTTTGCAAAAGTAAAGAGAGATCAAAGTCTAAGAAATATATCCCGTCTTCTTCTTCTTTTATCGCTGTTACACATGTATTCCTCGTCGCACTGCTTACATAAGGTTTGGATATACCTATAGTTTCGTTTGTGACATCTGTATTTTTGAGCAGATAGCTGCGGTCTCTATTTTTTTGTGCTTGGTCGATTCTGTTTTTATAGATATTCGGTGAGCTTTGTTTATGCTCTTTTGTATCGGTTATATAGACAAGTTCAAGCGAAGGAAATACATTGAAAAGTTCTTTAAAGTTATCTTTTTTGTATCTACTGATACTTCCTAGATTGTCGAGCGTCTCTTTTATAAACTGTTCTATCTCGGCAGTGTTCACTCTGTATATATCCATAAATTCTTTCATTGATTCACTCCTTTTGTGGAATGATATCTAAAAGATAGGCAATTTATTGATTAAAAAATAGGCTATTATGATATGAGAGGCGGATAATAATTTATATATTTGGAGTATGAGTTGATCTTATCTGAGAGTTTTTGAGCGAGTAGTTTATTTGAAAGTCGAAGCCTCTCTAGTATTTCTCTCGACTCGTTTTGACAAAAGAGGATATCCTCCTTGGATTTGGTAGGAGGTGGAAAATCCAATAATGATATTCGCTCCGCTAACATCACCATCTGTACATATCGTGGCAATTTTGAGATACGAATGAGACAATCTTTTGTTTGTAGTCGCGTTGTAGGAATTGAGTTATCTCGCATAAGTGCTTTAACGCCATTGACTATATCTTTATCAAAGCCCATATGTTCATATGGATAGTTTGTATTTTCTGCTGCACTATGTAAAAGAGCACAAGCGATAGCTTTATCGGCCTCTTCTTGAGAAATATTTATAAATGGAAATGTAGCGATAAGTTCAGCCGCAACACTGATTGGATGTAGATAACTAAAACCATCTTCATCTAACTCGCTGTTTCTGCGCGCCTCTAAAGCAATCTTTAAAAATTTCTTATAATTATCAACATTATAAAGTTCTGGCATATTAGTATTCTAACACACTATATATATTATCATCTTTAAATAGTGATCTTCCGTTTAAAAATTTTAATTCAATAACAAAACAGACCTCAACACAGTCCGCACCGCCACTTCTATCTGCTAGGACACTTCCAAATATAAAGCCTCTTGCATCAATGCCGGCGATATAGTCAAGCTCATAACCAAGATATCGCTCCGTGAGATGATCCATGAGGGTATTGAATGCTTGAGTAGAGCCAAGAAGCGGTGTGATGTCTTTAAAGACAATCCCGGGTTGCGGAAAATCTTCCACATCTCTGATGTGGGACAAAATTAAATTTTTATCTTCATCTTTTAATGTACTTGACATTACTTATATCCTTTTATTCGATGTTTCCTAGCGAACATGCATCTATCTTTTTGACGCGATTTGCATGTCTTCCGCCTTCGAAAGGTGTATCACAAAAGCTATCTAGCATACTCTCTATAACTCCTTTGCCTACGACTCTCTCTCCAAAGCAGAGTATATTTGCATCATTGTGTGCTCGACTCATAGCAGCAGTATAGCTATCATGGCAAAGTGCTGCTCTGATACCGCATACCTTATTGGCAGACACAGATATACCAATGCCCGTTCCACAAATAAGTATACCAAAACTCCCATTATCTTCTACTACTTTTTGTGCGCATTTTTTTGCAAAATCGGGATAATCAACTCTGTCATTACTGTAAGGACCAAGATCAATCACCTCATGAGACTTACTCTCTAAGTACTCTTTGACAAAATCTTTGACATTGAACCCGGCGTGATCGGTTGCTATATAAAATCTCATCATCTCTCCTTAAAATAGTGTTGGTAGTAAAAAATTTAATAATAGTCGAACAGGCATAAAAAACAGAGTGCTTAAAGGCTGTATCAGAAGAATGGCAACAATGATAAGCATCCCGTGAGGATATATTTTCTCTAAAAATTCAACGACTTTATTCCAGCGCATATATGCCGCAAAGTATTTGAGTGCTTGTGAACCATCGAGTGGCGGTATAGGCCAGAGGTTAAAAACTCCCAAAACAACATTGATGATAACACTCTGTATGATTAAAAGAACAAAGAATCCACCTACTAATGATGTTGGTTTATCGAGTGTATAAAAGATAACAGTTGCTAAAGCTGCCAATGGCGCCTGTAGCAAAAAGGAGCCCAGGCAGAAGAATCGTACCGATAGGATCGATATGAACGATTGGGTTAAAGCTCAGTCTTCCTGCATTTTTTGCTGTATTATCACCGTGTATATAGGCTATATATCCATGCATAAATTCATGTCCAATGACTGCTATCATTAATGCAATGATTGTTGCTACAATTCTTAAAATCTCCATTTCACTCATAGTGAGGGCTCCTCATGTTGTAGTGTATCGATATTGCGTCCGATTCTACTCCAGCGGATACGAAAGCGCTCCTTATTCCAAAGCTCTTTACACTCGTCTGAGTTTAGATCGACATCACCGCAGGCTCGTTTTAGTGCTCCTATATCCTTGCCATTGCCTTGAATATCCTTTCCGTTACGCACAAGATCATAACTTCTATGTTCTATACTAAAATAGATTGCCCAAGGTTTTCCAACGATATATCTATAGGGTACCGATCCCCAAAAACGGCTATCATTTGAGTTGTCTCGATTGTCGCCCATCATATAGAAGTGATCAGGCTCAACTTTTTTATAAAAAGCATTGATGCCGCCATCCATATTGTATACATCACCATCAAGCTCTTCTATCAAGAGGGGTTTCATGTCGATATTGGGATAGTAGATAATAAGTTGCTCAAAACTATTAACTTCATTTTTACCCGTATAGTTAATGCCCGGAAACTTATCTTTATAGGGATTTTTTACCCAAAGTTTACCAAGGAGTTTTACGATCTTTACAGCAGGATAGTTTTTCTCTATATAGGCATCACCTTCATTAAAGTGAATCAAAAGATTTTTATCACTATAGAGGAGTTCATCACCGCCAACAGCTACGCATCGTTTGACAAAATGTACCTTTGGAGCATCAGGCTTTCTGAAGATGACGATATCTCCTCTTTTTGGTCTTGGTCCCTCTATAAGGTGACCATTACCGTTAAAGTCAGGCAATACCGGAATCTCGAGCCAAGGTAAGTGTGGGGTAGGGATACCGTAGCTAAACTTTTTAGCAAAGAGAAAATCTCCTATAAGGAGTGTGCGTTTCATGGAGCCACTTGGTATGACAAAGGATTGTGCAACAAAAAATATCAAAAAAAGAACGATGATGATGGTGCCGGTCCATGTGCCGGCAAACCTATAGAGTGCGCTTAAGATTTTTCTCATATATCTCTCTTTTGCGCTGCGTCAAATGTATTGGAAAGTAGCATCGCTATAGTCATCGGTCCTACGCCTCCGGGTACCGGAGTAATGTAAGAGCATTTTTTTGAAACATTGGCAAAATCAACATCCCCGACGATTGAACCATTCTCAAGTCTATTGAACCCAATATCGATCACTACGGCACCTTCTTTAACCATATCTTCTTTGATGAGTCCCTGAACGCCCGTACCCACTATGACGATATCGGCATTTTTTGTATGAGAGGCAAGATCTTTTGTGTAGATATGCGTGACTGTTACCGTTGCATTTGCATTTACAAGCAGGTTTGCCATAGGTTTCCCGACGATATTGCTTGCACCTACAACGCAGACATCTTTGCCTTGGAGATTAATGTCATATTCTTCAAATAATTTCATAACACCAAGAGGTGTGCACGCAACAAAACTCTCTAGTCCCGTCATCATTCTTCCGACATTATAGGGATGAAATCCATCGACATCTTTTTTGGGATCAATCACTTCGATTATCTTTGTGGTATCGATATGCTTTGGTAGGGGAAGTTGGACGAGTATTCCGTCAATTCTTGGATTTTGATTCATCATTGAGATGGTCGCTATGATCTCCTCTTGTGAGATGGAGGAGGGCATCTCGTGCACTATAGAGTAAAAACCTACATCTTTGCAGGCTTTTGCTTTCATTTTGACATAAGAGTGACTTGCAGCATCGTCGCCGACGAGTATTACTGCGAGTCCCGGAGTGATATTTTTAGATTCTTTAAGCTTTATGACATCTTGGGTGATTTGGGATTGTATCTTGGATGCTAAAGATTTTCCATCGATCAGTTGCATGGGGCTCTCTTTAATTTTTTAAGGTATTATATCAAAAATAGTTTATCGCGGAGTTATATCTTTTGAAAAACTTACTCTTTATAATCCTTCTACCTCTTTTTATTTATGGAGATGATTTTATCTCAGACTATGAATATGGTGGTATGCTTTACGAAAATCCGAGAGGTGTAAGCTGTTCAAAATGCCATGGAAAAGACGGTAAAGGCGAGCTTATCGCTACATATAAAGAGGATGGTCTCAAAAAAGAGCTTAAGGGCCCCGATATTACTGCAACCACTCTAGAAGGTATGATAAAAAGCGTCAATAGCTTTCATGATGTTATGCCGACATACTCACTAACAAATAAAGAGATACAAGCAATCTATGAATATATAGTTGCAAAGAAGAAGTGAAGAGGAGAGACGTAGCTCTCCTTTTGAGATTATAGTGGTGTTACATTTTGGGCTTGTGGACCCTTTTGACCTTCACCAATCTCATATGTTACTTGTTGACCCTCTGCTAGAGTAACTCTACCATGACCAGGATTGTTTACTTGTCTAAAATGAACAAATACATCTTCTCCACCATCATTTTGTTGGATAAATCCGTAGCCTTTTTCGTCGTTGAACCATTTAACGGTTCCAGTTAGCAATTCTGCCATATTGTGTTACCTTATAGGAAAAATACACTTCTTTTTTGTGAAGCGGAATCAAAATCGGAGAGTCAGATCGGTCTAGCGAAGTACAGGTGTAAACACTAAAGATGAACTCGAACCTCATTAGGTTTCAGTAGTGATGTTGATGTGAAGTGCGATGATACAGAGGTGCTCACTTTTTTGAGTGATGCGTGTCCGGAAGATGAAGAGGTGTGCAGACTATCTCTTGATATCAAAAAGCTCTCCAAACAATCTCAGGAGATATCAAATACGCTTCTTGCTATCGATGCGATCATAAACAACATCAGACTCAATGATATCGCTAGCAAGGATATCTTGGAACAATCAAAAAAGATAGGTCAAGAGAAGACGAAACTTGCCTTGCAGCGCGATAAGATCGACAGAGATATCAGTCGCAAAAATACTCTTTTTGGCCTGCAAGCATCCTCTTTGGAGTCTTTAAACTTGCAGGAGAATTGTGGTGGTATGCTCCGCCTTGAGATACCGGCATCTAGGCTTGGTTTCGCAAATCTTTACGAGGCAAATCTCATAGATAAAGATACCATAGAGATAAAACAGTTTTTTAAGATATCCAACACAAGCGGCATCGATATCAAGGCTGATAAAGCAAAACTTTACTATAGGGATTCGCAAGAGTATGTGCATCAGCGCGAGTTTTATCCATGGATTATCAGCAAAAGAGAAGAGATAAGAGCGAGTCTAAAAAAGGCAGAGTTACCTGCTCCTGTGATGATGTCAGAAGTAGAGGATAGCAATTCCTTGGAGCCTGCCGTTGCAATACAGAGAACAGATGAGCGAGAGTATATGGTCGAAAATCTCAATCTCCCCGCAAGTCCAAAGGCTAAAATCCACGAGGTGATGTCTCAAAAAATGAGTGCTGATTGTGGGCTATCCGCTTATAGTTATATGCAAGAGGGGGCATTTTATGTTTGTAGTTTTGAGCCAAAAGTGCAGATAGAGACCAATGATATGATCGTAAAAAAAGGCGATGAGATCCTCAATGCTTCGGCTCGCGGAGAGTATAGAGACGGCAAGTATAAGCTCTTTATCTCAAGAGACAGAGATATAAAGATTAGCCGCAAACCTATCGTTACAAAAGATGATGAATCAGGTATTTTTGGCGGGGATATCAAAAAGAAAGACGGTTATGAGCTAACACTTTTTAATGCCTCTTCTAAGTCTAAGGAGATCAATGTCGTTGAGCGTATCCCCGTATCAACTACTCACGATATAAAGGTAAAGCTTATCAGTATCGAGGGCGTTTCAAAAAGTCAATATACACTAGAGAAAAATGGTAGGATAGACTTTAATCTCACACTCAAACCAAAAGAGAAAGTTGCGATAAAAGTACTCTTTGAGTTGACCTATGACAAGGATATATCGGTAACTTATTAAGCCTCTTCTAGCTCTTTGAGCCACAAGCTCATATCGGCGTCACTTGGCATACGCCAATCAGCCCTCGGGTTGAGGCTGATGACACCGACTTTTGGACCATCAGGCATCGTCTCTCTCTTAAATTGCTGTGTGAAAAATCTTTTTATAAAGAGTTCAAGCCATTTTTTGATCGTCGCTTTGTCATACTTTTTATCAAAAGCGATTTGTGCCAAAAAGAGTATCTTAGAGGGACTTGCGCCGTATTTGACAAAATGGTACAAAAAGAAATCATGCAGCTCATAAGGACCCACAATCTCTTCTGTTTTTTGTGTGATCTCTCCATTTTTATGCTCAAGAAGTTCCGGGGAAACGGGTGTCTCTAAGATTACTCGCAATGTTTTGGATAGCTTCGCATCATCCATAAAATACTCGATAAGATACCGTATAAGTGTTTTTGGGATACCGCTATTGAGTGCGTACATACTCATATGATCACCGTTATAAGTGCTCCAACCAAGCGCTATCTCACTCATATCTCCCGTACCGATAACGAGCCCGTTTTCTTTGTTGGCACAATTCATCAACAGGGATGTTCTCGCTCTTGCTTGGACATTTTCAAAGACGACATCACTCTTCGTGTCATGTTCTAAAAGTTCAAGCTCTTTTTGTGCGATACTCGTGATATCTATCTCTCTAAGATCAACTCCGAGCGAGTTACAAAGTGTGATAGCACTTTTTTTGGTAGTCTCTGTCGTACCAAATCCGGGCATGGTAAGCGCGATGATATCTTTGTAGTCCCAATCCATAAGCTCAAATGCTTGGTGTGTTGCAAGCAGAGCAAGGGTTGAGTCAAGTCCTCCCGATACACCGATGACTGCTTTTTTGATCTTTGATCTTTGCATTCTAGCTATAAGGCTATGGGAGAGGATGTCGATGATCTCTTTGCATCTATGTGCTTTCTCATCACTGTTTTTGGGCACAAAAGGGGCAGGGTCAATAGCGGCATTTATATTTTTTAATATCGGTGGATTTTTTGCTCTCACATATCGCATGGAGTCTCGAGGCAAATCAGAAAATGAACTCTCCGCCACTCGTAACCATGCAAGTTTTTGCAAGTCGATATCTGCACTGATAAGTGAAGTTTCGTGAGAAAATTTCTCATTTTTTGCTAAAAGTGTGCCGTACTCTGCGATCATACACTCGCCACCAAAGAGGGTGTGTGAAGTCGACTCTCCAAAACCGCTTGAAGCATAGGCGTAGGCACACATTGCGCGTGCACTTTGTGAAGTCACAAGCATCTCTCTATAGCGTGATTTGCCTATAAGCTCATTGCTCGCCGAGAGGTTGAGTATCAGCGTTGCCCCATTTGCCGCAAGTCTATTACTTGGAGGATTGATGCTCCAGAGGTCTTCACATATCTCGATACCCATACTGAGATAATACTCATCTTGTATGATGATATCAACTCCAAAGGGAATCTGCTGATCAAACATCTCTACGGTGCGACCGATGATATCTCCGCCACTGTTGAAGTGTCTCTTTTCGTAAAACTCTTTTTTATTTGGGATATATGTTTTTGGGATCAGTGCCAACACCTTGCCATCTTGCAACACGGCAGCACAATTATAGAGTCTATTGGCATCAAGAAGCACGATACCAAGTGCAATGATAGTATCTATCCCTTTGGTTGCGTCTACGACTCTTTTGAGCGATTTGAGTTGCTTTGTATAGAGTGTTTCGCTAAAGAAGAGATCTTCTAAGCTGTAGCCACTCAAAGAGAGCTCAGGAAAAAGAAGCACGCTCGCATCTCTTTGGCTCTGGATTGTCTCTATGATTGTGGCTGTATTGTTTTCTACATCAGCGAGTCTTAGCTGTGATGAAACTGCACTTACTCTATAAAAGCCATACATCTTGTGCTCCTTAGTCTCTACTCTCCATGATAGTTATGGAGTTAATCGTATCATCTTGAGCTATGGAATCAAGCGCCATAAAGCTCTCTACATCCGCATCGTCTATAGCGCCAAATACCGTATGCACGCCATCAAGATGCGGTGTGGGTACAAAAGTGATAAAAAATTGACTCCCACCCGTATTTGTACCGGCATGCGCCATAGAAAGCGCGCCTCTTTTGTGTCTGATTCCATTGTCTGTTTCACATGCGATAGCCCAATCAGGTCCGCCGGTTCCGGGCATCCCCTTCTTATCTTTTGAGTGTGGGCAACCCCCTTGTGCCATAAAGCCTGCGATCACTCTATGAAATTTCAATCCATCGTAAAATCCCTCACCTGCAAGATGTGCAAAGTTTGCAACCGTATTGGGTGCTTCACTCGGATATAGCTTTATGATGATATCTCCTTTATCGGTGGCTACCTTTGCATATTGCAGTTTACCTAGTGCTTCTTCTGAGAGATCATACTCTTTTAATTTCTTTCCAAACAACGCTTACTCCTCATCCTCTTTAGTATAATTAGGTTATTATTATATCTAAGAAAGACTAAAAGGCACTACCTATGAAACTTTGCATTGCTCTTGATTTGCCAAGCGCAAAAGAGAACCTACAAATCGTAAAAGCATCACTCGGTAAGGATGTATGGCTCAAAGTCGGCTTTCGAAGTTTTATCAGAGACGGTGCAGAGTTTTTAAAAGAGATCAAAACTATCAACCCCAATGCCAAGATATTTTTAGACCTCAAACTCTACGACATCCCCAATACCATGGCAGATGCGAGTGAAGAGATAGCCGCACTCGGTGTCGATATGTTCAATATCCATGCCAGCGCAGGAGAAGCAGCGATGCGAGCAGTCATGGAACGCTTAAACACACTGCCTTCTAGACCACTCGTCTTAGCCGTCACGGCACTGACATCTTTTGATGATGACGCATTTACTAAGCTTTACGGTGCAAACATCGAGACTAAGGCCACAGAGTTTGCGCGTATGAGCTTTGAAGCAGGGCTTGATGGTGTGGTGTGTAGTGCCTATGAGAGCAGGGCGATTAAGCAGGTTACTTCAGATGAATTTCTGACACTCACTCCGGGCATCCGACCCTTTGGAGAAGAGAAGGGCGATCAGAGCAGGGTGGCTGACTTAGCATTTGCAAAAGAGATGGGTGTGGATTTTCCTGTAGTCGGTAGAGCGATCTATAAAGATAGCGATCCTGCGCAAAAGATCGAGATGATATTGCGCGAGATTGCTAAGCTTGAGAACTAACCGCTAGGGCGTTCTGTCTTCTTTGCGCTTGGATCAGAAAGTTCCAAAGCATTTTTCATGCCAAATATCATAAATATGATACCTGCGGCAAATATTGCCAATATAAAAAGAGGTGTGTAGCGTTTCACTTTGTCATCCTTTTGTTTTATCAAATCATACATTAAAACTCTTTTGTTAATCCTAAAATTATCGAGATATTTTTAAGCTTCCATTTAAGTCTCTTAAAGTATACTTCTATCCACTTTTAAGGACAGTTGGGTGAGTTGGCT
>JARROQ010000053.1:0-6459 GCA_037383745.1 Sulfurovaceae bacterium | reverse complement strand
TTTTTTTGAATGTATTTGTCAGCTCAACTCCCGGTTTAAATTCTTCATCTAAAAAGTGAATATTTTGTAATTTCTCAAAAGGTTTAAACCCTTTAGAGTGATGAAGTAGCTCATTCATATCATGCTTGATCTTATTGACGATATTTTTATCTTCTAAGACATTTTCCATGTTGTGTACTACTTTGTTAAAATTTTCTAAAACATACTCTTTCATCTTTTCCATATCTGCAACAAGTAAGAGCCCTAAGCCTCTTTTGTCTTGTCCGACTAAAACATTATCGGCGATAAACGGAAGCATCGAGATAGTTGATTCTATCCTGCTCGGATCTACATTTTCTCCATTTGCAAGCACTATGACCTCTTTTGAGCGCCCTGTAATGATAAGCTCTTTTCGTATCGTAAACTTTCCTAAGTCACCCGTCTTAAAATAGCCATCAGAGTCAAAAGATTTGCTATTTTCTTCATCATTTTTATAATATCCAGGAGTGATTTGATCTCCTTTTATGATGATTTCCCCAACTTCTCCAGGTTTTACATCTTCTCTTTTTTTGTTGACAATTCTTATCTCAGTACCCTCCACAGGGAAACCAAGTGTACCAAAGGTATTGCAATTGAGTGCTCTTCCTGCAAGACCCGGAGCGCCCTCGGTCATACCGTAGGCATTGACTATGCGAATGCCGATAGCATCTATCCAAGCATCTAGATATTCCGGCAAAGTTCCGCCGCCGCTTATAGCCAAGCGGAGCCTTCCGCCAAATTTTTCCTGAACAAGTCGAAGTTTTTTCTTGGCAATGACATTTGGCAAATAGAGAAGAGCAAGTTTGAGCATAGGGATAACTTTTTTGCATGGTGAGAGAAATGTATTTTGCGTAAATCTCGGAAGTTCATCTTTGATAACTCGAAGATTGTGATTATATGCGGTAGATATCCCTATGAGCTTTTTAAATATTTTTGCTTTTTTTGGATCATTTTTTTCTAGCGTGTTGTTGATCTTTGTGTGCATAGATTCCCAAAGTCTCGGAACAGTTGCGACAAGAGTCGGTTTATATTTTTCTAAGTCAGTCGCAAAAGTTTTGATAGTAGAGTAAACGGTACAGCAGCCCCCCGAGATGGAGAGATACTCGCACGCTCGCTCAAACATATGCCATGAGGGGAGGATCGAAACCCAAACATCATTGCCCTCAAGCCCTATCAGCCTTGGAAGATATAAGACATTGTGCATGATATTTTTGTGCGTTAAGATAACGCCTTTTGGAGAACCTGTCGTTCCTGAGGTGTAGATGAGTGTAAATACATCATCTAGAGAGAGATTGTCCCTGAGCGCATAAAACTCATCAATCTCATTTTGATAAATTTTTCTATTTTTTAAAAGATCGAGGTAGGAGTAAGTGTTGTCAAAAAGGGTATGAAGTTGTTTCGCTTCTAGTATGAAAATAGATTTTAATTTTAACTTTTTTATCATCTTTTCATGTTCTTGATAGAGCGCCTCATTCTCAACTATCAAAAAATCACACTCTGAGTGTGCCATGATAAACTCTAACTCGCTAGTCGGCGTATCACTTCCTCTGGGGATGCTAATCGCCCCAAGCGACATGAGCGCTAAATCTGTGACTATCCACTCATATCTGTTATCACACAAAAACATAACTTTTGAGTTTTTTGTGATCTTCTTAGATTGAAATGCTCTTGAGAGAAGCAAAACATCTTCAAATAACTTCGCATATGTTATCGTATATTCTTTCTCTAAAGCGTTATATATAAAAGCTGTTTTGTCCCTATTTTTTTCATATGCCTCCAAAAACACATGAAACAAAGTAGTATCGCTCATCCACACAATCCTAAAATAGTTTTGATGTTATTGTATCTTTTTTTATCCAATTTTTTAGACTGTGGATAGTTTCGGGGTTTCTCCCAAAGATTTATAATGATCTTATAATGGCGTCAGATAATGTCGATATCATTTTCGAATGGGTTATGATACAAATATGGTAAAATGTGACAATATTTTTTGCACAACATGAAATGAGAGTGGTAGATTGTGCCTGCGCAAATACCTTACTTTTTAGAATCTACACTATGATTTTAAAACTTTGCAAACTTCATTTTATATCAAAAAGGAGAATCAATTGAAACAAACAGTCAAAAATTTTTTATCAAGGATTTTTCCGCGATTACTTTTTGCATCACAAGTTTATCGTTATACGCGCTCAAGTAGCTCTTACTATGTTAAAACAGGATATCTCAGAAGTATAATAGAAGGTAAGCCGGTCGATAAAGATGGAAGCCCCATCCCTTGGATGAACTACTGCATCGTAAAATTTTTAAAAGAAAAACTCAATAAAAATATGAGTTTGTTCGAGTATGGAAGCGGGTTTTCTACAAGATTTTATGCTCAAAATGTAAAGAGTGTTGTTTCTGTGGAGCATGATAAAAAGTGGTTTGCTATGTTAAAGGAGGATACGCCTGCAAATTGCAAAGCATTATATGCAGAGTATAATCAAGAATTAATGGGCGGAGAGTATTCACAAACTGTAAAAAAATTAAATGAGAAATTTGATATCATAGTTGTTGACGGGAGAGATAGGGTAAACTGTGTAAGCAATAGCATCAATGCTCTCACAAAAGAAGGTGTTATCATCTTAGATGACTCTTCTAGGGAAAGATATGGAGAAACATTTGATCTTATGCGCTCTGCAGGCTTTAAAAGCCTGACTTTTTCTGGCCTTAAGTTTGGAGGTGGCAAAGAGAGTTGCACAACGATTTTCTATAGAGATGAGAATTGTTTAGAGATTTAAACTAAGAGGTTAAAATATACCTCTTATTTTATGGTGGTTCATAAAGAGAAACACCAACTCCATTTTACCAGTAAGGCGGTACTATAGTGAATAATAATGCATCAGAAAATAGAGAAAAATTTATAAAAAAGATTATCGTTCAAAAAGAGGATATTGATGTCAATGGCCATGTCGGCAATATCCGCTATCTCGAGTGGTTTATCGATATCGCTGTAGCACACTCTGATTCTTTGGGTTTGGGATTTGATGCGCTTAAAAAATTTAATCGCACATGGGTTGCAAGAGAGCATAATATAGTCTATAAACAGAGCGCTTTATTGGGCGATGAGCTTCTCTTAAATACTTGGGTGCAGAGTGTCAAAAAAGCGCAGTCGACCCGTCAATATGAACTTCTAAATGCGAAAACAGGCAAGATTATATGTGAGGGGTGGACCAATTGGGTTTTTGTGGAGATAGAGACATACCGCCCGCAAAAGATCCCGGAAGAATTCATCTCAAAATATATGCAAATTACAAGTCAATAATACGCTAAATAACCCCATTTTTCTAGCTATATTTTGCATCATGCCTATAATGATATATTAATATAATTATAAATTAAAGTTAAACCATTTAAGTTTTCATTGGCTATACTTTCATTTTTTTAGGAGAGTAGTAATGAAAAGATTTGTAGTGATGTCCCTTATGGCAGCGTCTGTAATTTCAGCAACCAATGCTGCGACTAATGCTGAGCTCGAAGAGAGAATCAGAGTTCTAGAAGAGATGGTTTATGGCAATAAGAAGAAGATCAAAAGCAATAAAAAAACAATCATTGAGGTTAAAAAACATGATTCGTTTGACAATATCAAGTTTGGAGTAGATTTTAGAAACTCCGTTGATGTTTTGGATTATAAAAACAATATAACAGGAGAGAGTGCAAAGAACTCATCACTACTTGCGAGTAGATTGTACCTCACAATGGCAGCTGCACCTACGGATAAGTTAATCTTTAAAGGAAAGCTTGCTATCTATTCACTTTGGGGTGCGCACCTTTTTGGTGAGGATTCTGGGCTTAAAGATTGGTCGGCAAGCTCCAAAGCAACCGATACGGTGATGAGAGTTAAAGAGGCATATTTTGTCTACTCAACGGCACTTGGGGCACAACCTATTAGTGTCTCTATTGGTCGTCGTCCCTCAACAGACGGTTTCTTAGCAAACTACAGAGAGAACAATCCTGAAGAGGGATCGCCTCTAGCGCATATCACCAATATGGAAGTCAATGCTTTGATGGTAAAACTTGATTGGAGTAGATTTATTCCGGGCGCATATACAAAATTTGTAGGCGGTCGTGCACATACGGGTGCCACAACAGGTGTTTACAGCATCGGACACACGACACCTTGGGGCCCAAATGCTGAGGTAGATGGTTCCGAAGATGACAATGTTGACTTTTTTGTGACACTTGGTGATGCTTACAACAATGGCCAATATCAAGTCATGTATGAGTGGGCACATATCTTCAATACCAAAGGTGAAAATATCGCAACAACTGAGAAGAAAGTAGGCGCAGGAACAGCTGATCTCTTCTCTCTTGGATTCAAAATTGATGGAATCGGAGATGAGATTGATGGTTTCTTAGCAAATACAACAGCGTTTATATCTGCAGCGTATAGTCACTATGATGCTGATAACGGCTACCAACTTTTAGGCTCAAGTGATGGCGGTACAAGAAGCGGAAGCTCTATCTGGGCAGGGGTTATCTTTCCTGATATGATCACGGAAAAAGGAAAGATAGGGATTGAATACAATCATGGATCAAAATATTGGACACCGATGACATGGGCTGAAGACTCAGCTATCGGATCTAAGATTGCTGTGCGTGGTGATGCGTATGAAGCCTATTGGAACTTTTATCTCTTTGGTGAAGAGTATCTTCCTGCGCAGGTTCGATATACCTATATGCAACATGACTATACGCCAAATGTAAATTGTGCCGGTTGGGTTCCTGTGCAAGAGACCGATATCACGGCACAAGATCTCAGATTTTCTGTAAGTTATAAATATTAACAAAATAGGCCTGCAGCCAATCTTTTGGTTATGGCAGGCCACTATCTTCACTTCAAAAACAAATTTCAAAAACAATTGTAAATATTTCGATAAAAATTATTATCAGACTAAGGTTAAGTCGGTAATATTTTGTGTGAGATTTGCTTGTAGTACGGGATGATTCGGGTAATTTAGGGCTTCTTTTGTAAGGTTTGTATATCGAGGGGCTCTTATTTTTGTTTTTTCTCCAATCTGTTTCACTTTGTTACAATGCATTTTAAAGAGAAAAGCGTAGAAGGATAGTTAAAATAATTTAATTATCTTTTAGATACTATTATACATCTAAAGAATGAGTACTCACGCAAGAAAAAAGGGGTTTACAATGACCGGTGGATTATCGCATATTGTCTCTGAACATCCATACTTTGGGGTGTTCGTATTTTTTATCGTAGCAGCTGTTGCTTTTCCTGCAACCTTGGTTCTCACAAGGTTTATCAGTCGAAAATTAGCAAAGCTTGATAGAGAGAAGTTGAAGCTTAGTATCTATGAGTGTGGACCTGAAGTTACTAAGCAGCCGAACAGTATATCGGTGCAGTTCTATCTTATAGCACTTCTTTTTATCCTTTTTGATGTGGAAATCATCTTTATGATTCCATGGGGAATCGACTTTAAACTCTTTAAAGCGTTAGGGTTAGGCTGGTTTGGGCTTATCGAGATGATGCTTTTTGTATTTTTACTCTCACTCGGCTTTATCTATGCGTGGAAGAAAGGAGCTCTTGAATGGCACAACATAAAGTAAACTACACATCAAGCGCAGGATTACCTGTGGCATTGACAAGCGTTGACAAGCTTGTAAATTGGGGAAGATCAAATTCACTTTGGCCTTTAACATATGGGCTAGCATGCTGTGCTATCGAGATGATGGCAAGTGGGGCAGCTCGATTTGACTTCGATAGATTCGGGACAATCTTTAGAGCAAGCCCGAGACAATCTGATGTTATGATACTCTCAGGAACACTTTCAAAAAAACATGCGGAGTTTACAAGAAGGTTGTATGACCAAATGACTGAGCCGAAATGGGTTATCAGTATGGGAAGTTGTGCAAATACCGGTGGGATGTTCAACACCTATGCGACTGTGCAAGGCGTGGATAGAATCGTCCCTGTCGATATCTACCTTCCGGGATGTGCCCCAAGACCGGAGACACTTCAATATGCACTTATGATGCTTCAGAAAAAGATTAGAAGAGAATCTGCAAATATGAATAAAAATGTAAAACAAAGGTTCATATAATGAGAAAGTATACACCAAAAGATAACCGCCAGAAGAAATCTTACTATACTGATAGATTTTGGGTTGCTCCTAGGATTCCACAAGAAGATGTTGGCGAAGACGGTCACTTTGCCGATGTTGTCAAAACCCTTAAAAAATATATCAGCGAGAGTTATGTAGAACTTGGACAGCTTGTATTGCACATCAAGCCAAAGGATAATTTGGCAGTGTTAGAATTACTTAGAGACAAGTGTGGCTATGCGATGTGTAGTGAATTGAGTGCTGTTGACTATCTGGCACAAAGTGGAGAGTTTGAGATCTTTTATCAGATGCTCAATCTTGATCTTGCAAAAAGAGCAAGAGTTGT
>JARROQ010000052.1:0-6591 GCA_037383745.1 Sulfurovaceae bacterium | reverse complement strand
ACATCATGCACATGTGACTCTTTCAGTCCTGCTGAGGTGATCTCAACAAACTCAGCTTGTTCCCAAAATGTAGGGATATCTTTTGAGCCGCAATACCCCATAGATGATCGCAAGCCCCCTATCATCTGATGGATGACATCAGCGATCTTACCACGATATGGAACACGCCCTTCAATCCCCTCAGGTACGAGTTTATCTGCAGCTGTTCCTTCTTGGAAATATCTATCAGTACTGCCCCTGCTCATCGCGCCGATACTTCCCATGCCTCGATACTCTTTAAATTGTCTTCCATTAAAGATGATCATCTCACCCGGTGCCTCATAGGTTCCTGCAAGCACTGAGCCTAGCATGATACTACTCGCTCCAACAGCCAAAGCCTTAGCAAGGTCACCTGAATATCTGATGCCTCCATCAGCAATGACAGGCACGCCAAAACCTCGAGCATATCGTGCTACCTCATCGACAGCTGATATTTGTGGAACACCGACACCGGCAACGATTCGTGTAGTACAGATAGAGCCGGGACCGATACCGACTTTAAGCCCATCTGCTCCTGCTTCTATAAGATCTTTTGCTGCTGCAGCAGTAGCGATATTGCCGGCAACTATATCGATATCAAGTTTTGATTTTATCTCTTTAACGGTTTGAAGTATCCCCTCTGAGTGTCCATGTGCAGAATCAAGCACCAACACATCAGCACCTGCCTCAACAAGAGCCGTTGCACGATCAAGTTGTCCTACGCCGATCGCGGCAGCCACTCGTAATCTTCCGTATGAATCTTTATTTGCATTTGGAAACTGCTCTCTCTTTTCTATATCTTTGATAGTGATAAGTCCTTTTAATACACCATTGCTATCAACGATAGGGAGCTTCTCTATCTTATGCTCTTTGAGTATCTTTTGTGCATCATCAAGCGTCGTTCCCTCTTTTGCAGTAATGAGTGGCGCTTTTGTCATCACATCTTTTACTTTCAAGCTCATATCATTGATAAAACGCATATCTCTATTGGTAAGTATCCCTATGAGTTTATGGTCTGTATCTATAACGGGGACTCCTGAGATATGATACTCTGCCATCATCTCTTCGGCCTCACCTACTTGTGCCTCAGGATTTATAAAGATAGGATCGATGATAACGCCACTCTCAGATTTTTTAACTCGCTTAACCTCTTTTGCTTGCGCTTCTATGTCCATATTTTTATGGATAACACCGATGCCTCCAAGTCTTGCCATAGCGATCGCCGCCTTATATTCCGTAACTGTATCCATAGCAGCTGAAACGATCGGGATATTGAGTGTGACTCTTTTTGTAAGATTTGAGGTGATATCGACCTCTTTAGGAAGCACATTTGAGTATTGGGGGACTAAAAGCACATCTTCAAAGGTTAAAGCTCTAAGCTTTAGATTCATTTTGGCTCCTTTTTGCTAAAAATATGAGAGTATTAGGCTATTTATTATTGTGCAATAATACCCAAAAACTTCTTTCAAGCTCGAACAAGAAACAGCAAGTATTCGTCTTATTTATAATTTATTAAGTATACTTTTTCATCTATCTTAAGACACTCGAGCGCATCTTATCTTTATTTAAAAGCTTTCATCTCTCCACCTATAAACCATGAACCTATCTTTGCGGCAATATCTTGCCAATTTTTATGCCCGTAAATTGCAAGCTTTTCAAAATGATTTCCATGCTTTAATCCAAGACTAAAATCATCCCAAGCCGCTCTTGCTTCCCATCCGTCAAACTCGCTCATATCCACAAGTATTTTTATCTTCGGCTCTCTCATCCCTACGGTTGCGGCATCTAGTATAGGATTGATCTTTTCATAATCAGCATGAGTTAATGTTCCAACTACTTTCATGCTCATAAAATACTCATCACCCGCTCGAAACATCCCGATAGAGATACCATGCCTACTCACCTCTACAGCATCTCCGCCGCCTGCCCATTTTTTAGCCTCTTCGAAGTCATCATAATCAAATTGTTTCACTTCAGCACTTACAAAATGGTCTACAACATGATCTGCAAATTCGCCTACTGCAGAATCGGTACAGATAGCAACTCTACTAAGCAACTTTTGATGATCTTTTACAAATCTAAAGTGAGTGAGCATTGCCCCAAAAGAGTCCCAACCCGGGAATGATTTTGTATAGATAACAGCACCTTTAAGCTTATTATGTGTTTCAAGGTAAAGATCTATCATATGTGAAGCTGTTTTAAAATCATCTTCACTCAACGGACCATTGGGCATCAATACGGCTACGCCTCTGTCTACATTTATCAAAAGCATTACTTCTCCTTTTGCATTTTGATAAATTATAGCACAAAAGAAGAAATAAAAATTAAATAGTTATCCGACATACCCCATAGCACGCTCTAAGCTACTCGCACCATCAAAGATCGCTTGCTCATTGAAGGCTTTGGCGATAAGCTGAAATCCTATCGGTAAACCGTTGCTATCTTTTTTGACAGGTAAAGAGAGTGCAGGTAATCCTGCGAGGTTGATAGCAATCGTGTACATATCACTTTTGTACATCTCAAGCGGGTCTTGCATAGAGCCGATCTTTGGAGCAGTGCTTGGCGCAACAGGAGAGAGGATAAGATCGGCTTCATCAAATATCTTATTGAACTCATCACGTATCAGATGGCGCACTTTTTGTGCTTTGAGATAATAGGCATCATAGTACCCGCTAGAAAGCACGAAGTTCCCAAGGAGTATTCTTCTCTTGACCTCTTCGCCAAACCCTTCACTTCTAGTCTTATAAAAGAGTTCTTCGACACTGTTTGATGGTGCTCTATTGCCATATCTTACACCGTCATATCGAGCGAGATTTGTTGCTGCTTCGGCAGTTGCAACGATATAGTAAGTTGAGATATCATACTTGGTATTGGTCATATTTTTATGGATAACCGTATGGCCTGCATCTTCAAATGCTTTCAGTGTCTCGGCATACGCCTCTTGTATCTCAGGGTTCGCTTCGGATATATAGTTATCGATCGCCGCAATGGTTAGCTTTCTATTCTCATCAACAACGCTCTTGCCCTCATCGATATCGGCACTTGTAGAGTCTTTTGGATCATGCCCTTTGAGGATATCATAGAGGATCATCGCATCTTCTACATTTTGCGTGATTGGTCCTATCTGATCCAAACTTGATGCATAAGCACCAAGTCCATAACGGCTCACTCTTCCATAGGTCGGTTTAAGCCCCACACAACCACAATACGCAGCAGGCTGACGGATAGAGCCGCCCGTATCGCTCCCGAGTGCAGCGATAGCAATGCCGCCGGCAACAGCAGCTGCAGAACCACCCGAACTGCCTCCGGGGACATGCGCCGTATTGTGTGGGTTTTTTGTGATGCCATAAAAGCTACTCTCTGTCGTACTGCCCATAGCAAACTCATCCATGTTTGATCTACCAAAAGCCATCATCCCTGCATTTTTTAGTTTTGTGATAACAGTCGCATCATAAGGGGCAACATAGCCTTGGAGTATCTTGGATGCACTTGTTACGCTCCAGCCATCGACTTGGATATTGTCTTTGATGAGTACCGGCACACCCTCCCCGCTACTTCCAAAATCGATATAGGCATTAAGGTCACTCGCTTTGGCTCTCTTTTCAAGATCAACTCTGATCTCTACTAGCTCCTCTTTGCTCTTTGTCAATGCCTCTTTTAGCGTTATCACTTTGACTCCTTATGTTTATAATAGTGGACCAATCCAAGTCCTATGCCTATGATGATAGCTATCACTATAATCGAACCGATGATAACCTCCAAACTAACGGGCTTTGAGAGATCAAACATCCACAACCTCGCTACATCTCTCGCAGAGGCTTGACTCATCTTTGGATTTAAACTGCCAACATCTTGGACATTTTGCACTTGCGGCTCTTTTGATTGCAAAGCTGATACCCTTAAACTCAAAGGAGCCTAGTTGTTCACTCGTACTCTCCTCTTTGATGCCTGAAACCACAAACCAATCTTCAACATCTCTGAGTGAACTCAACTTCCAATCAAATCCGCTAGCCACCAAATCAAGCTCTAGCGTTGCTTTGATAAGTTTCTCTTTTTTGAGTCTATCAATCTCTTCACTAAAGAGCTCTTTAACTTCACTCAAATCGCTCAAATCAAGATCAAAATCCACGCTTGGAAGTTCATAGAAACCAAAATCAAAGATATTTTTTGCTTCGCCTTTTATAAGCGGTGAAGCAAATTCGAGTATCTCATCGGCAGTAAATGTAAGCACGGGTGCTATGAGCCCAAGCATACTTTTAGCGATCATCGCCATAGCACTTTGCGCGCTTCTTCTTGCTTTGTCATCTTTGGCATTACAGTAGAGTCTATCTTTACAGATATCCATATAAACGGCACTCAACTCATTGGTTAAAAATCGATTGAGCACGGCAAAACCTCGTAAGAAATCATAGGTATCAAATGCACTTTTTACATCATCAAAAACTTGCTTCGCATAACTCACGATCCATCTATCGAGCTCTCCAAAATTTTCCACAGGTTCAAGTGCATCAAGATCATCGATATTGGCAAGCAAAAATCTAAAGGTATTGCGTATCTTTCTATACTGCTCTGCGGCTTGTTTTAAGATATTATCAGATATCTTTTGATCATTTTGATAATCACTCAAAGCCACCCAAAGACGAAGTATCTCACTCCCGTATTGCTTGATGACCTTATCCGGAGCAACGACATTCCCCTTGGATTTGCTCATCTTCTCACCCTTCTCATCCATAGTAAATCCATGTGTGATGAGTGTCTTATAAGGCGCGTGTCCATGCAGAGCACTTGAGAGTAGAAGTGAACTTTGGAACCAGCCTCTATGCTGATCGCTTCCCTCCAGATAGACATCAGCAGGATACGCACCCGCATCATACTCGCCGCTTTTGAGTACGGCGTTCCAAGTCGAGCCGCTATCAAACCAAACATCCAAGATGTCATTGACCTTCTCTAACTCACTCGCCTCATAACCGCTTCCGGGATAGAGGAGCTCTTCGATACTCATATCATACCATGCATCACAGCCGTGTTGATCAAAGATCATCGCGATAAAATTGAGCACTTTCGCATCAAAGATAGGCTCTTTGGTCGCTTTTTTTCTAAAGAATGCTATAGGCACACCCCAACTTCGCTGTCTTGAGATACACCAGTCAGGACGCTGTTCTACCATCCCTTGCAATCGCCCTCTTCCCCAATGTGGATAAAATTTTGTCTTATCTATCTCACCTAACGCTACTGTTCTAAGACTTTTTTGATCATCACCAAATGCACCGTCAATTGAGATAAACCACTGTTTTGTTGCTCTGTAGATGAGTGGTTTTTTTGTTCTCCAACAGTGCGGGTAAGAGTGCACAAATTTACTCTTGTGAAGCAGTGCATCACCCAACATCTCCAAGATAGGCTCATTGGCTTTAAAGATATGCATACCCACAAACTCTTTTGGTAAGAGGTGGTGCCCCAGGATGCTCTCATCAAAAAGTCCCTTCTCATCAACAGGCATTAACACTTCGAGATTGTATTTAAGCCCTACTCTATAGTCATCCTCTCCGTGTCCCGGAGCCGTATGGACTGCGCCCGTTCCGCCATCTAGCATGACATGCTCACCAAGTACGACTGTCGAGCTTCTATCATTGAGCGGGTTGATCGCTACCTTGAGCTCTAACTCACTCGCTGCTATTTTGCGGCTTGAGTGTGCGCTTATAATGCCAAGCTCAGCAAGCGCCTCATAGCGACTTTGCGCCACTATGTAGCCATCATCACTCAACAGATACATCTCTTCAGGGTTCAGCGAGATACCTGTATTTGAAGGGAGTGTCCAAGGTGTAGTTGTCCAGATGACGATCGCAGCTTTTCCATGGATCTCAAGCTCTTGTTTGGATTTCTCACTCAACTCAAATGCAACATAGATAGAGTAGTCCTCTTTATCCTGATACTCTACTTCAGCATCAGCAAGCGCACTTCTAGCTGCCCACGACCAAAAGACGGGTTTGTTACGCTCGACAAGCAAGCCTTTTTTTGCCACCTCACAGAGTGTTCTATAGATATTTGCCTCAAATTTATAGTCCATCGTTACATAAGGATGATCCCAATCAGCGATAACGCCGAGTGACTCAAAGCCCTCTTTTTGTATCTGCACAAACTCTCTAGCATGGGCTCTACAAAGCTCTCGAAACTCGCTCGCGCTCATCGCCTCTTTTGCCGCTTTGCCGATCTTCTCTTCGACCTTTTGCTCTATGGGCAATCCGTGGCAATCCCAACCCGGAGTAAAACGCACCGATTTGCCTTGAAAATAGTTATATTTGACAACGATATCTTTGAGTATCTTATTGAGTGCATGCCCTATATGGATGGCGCCGTTTGCATACGGAGGTCCGTCATGAAATGTAAATGACTCAGCACCTTCACGGTTACGAATCATCTGAGTATAAACATTTTGCTCTCTCCACTGCTTGTATCTTTTTGGTTCATTTTCAGGTAGATTACCCCGCATAGGGAAATCCGTCTTTGGTAATAATAGCGTATCTTTGTAGTCCATAGATTCTCTTTGAAGTTGATTCTTAAGTTGTGGCGATTATA
>JARROQ010000051.1:0-11635 GCA_037383745.1 Sulfurovaceae bacterium | reverse complement strand
CTGGTGTTTATGTTGACGTCCTGATCTGAACTAATACGTGATCCCGCGCCTAATTCGGTCTGGGTCTCAGAGCCTTTGGCGTAGCGGTTGGTCGTTTCCTGACTGTAACGGTCACTGACCAGACGTTCTGCCTCTATATCAAGATTACCGCCCGCAGCGATTTCACCACTAGTGTTGACGATATCGCCATCGACCTTTAGCTCCATGGCATCACTACTTTGAATACGCCCGCCATTGTTGGCAAGCTGTTGCGCGCTCACCTTCATGATGCCGCCAGAGGCGATGTCACCCTGATTGTTAAGGGTATCCGCCTGGATATCCACACCCTGCCTTCCACTAATCTGGGGGCCTGCTGCAGGTGCAGGCAGGTCATTAATATCACCAGCCAAATAGACAACCGGCGCCAGTACTGTCTGATTGTCGATGTCCATAAATTCCATCCAGACAATGGAACTATCCAGTGCGGCGATCTGCTCTTGCGTCAGGCTGACACCAATCTCAAGATTCAACTCCTCCTGCAGGGCCAAGGCGTTGTTCATTAACCCCTTAAACTGCTCGGTATCAGTACCGAACTGAGCCAGTCTACGTTGCTTGCTCAGCCGGGTAATCTGATCAGAATAATCTGAAAATTCAAAATATACCTTCTTTGCATCTGCAGGGATATTACCGTCCAAGTTGACATCATGATATCCATACCCGTATCTATAAGGTCTTGAATCACCCCCTGTTGTAGATGCGGCTGTTGATATCTTGTCGATCTCTATAAATCTATGCACCAATTTATCACCGGCATATATCTCTAAAACCCCGTTTGTTCCCGTCCAATTTTGGATCGATCTACTAAAAGAGTTTTGTGTCTCTTGCGTACAACCTGCCATAAAAAACATTACAAAAATTATATAAAATATACTTTTTTTCAAACCATATCCTTTATGATAATATCATGGGATTGTAACACAGTTTTGCAAATGATTCACTCAAAGAGTGAAACTTTTAAGATCAAATTTTCCCTCATTATTGTACTGCATATAGTAGAGTGTATCTCTTGCAACCTCTGCGCCGATAAGATAGCGAAGCGCAAGATTTGCCTCAAAAGAAGCAACTTGCATCACGATAGGTGCAGCGATGCCTCCCGGAGTATGTGCTTTTGTGTTAAATGTTTCAAAACCGGCACGCTCAAAGAAACAGACCTGCCCCATAAACTCTTCAACACTTGCATATATCCAAGGAATACCGCTTTGTTTGCTATATGTGTCTATCTGCTCTCGTGCGCTAAAATTATCGGTAGCATCAAGAAGGAGATCATATCGCTTTTCAAGTTTTATAAAATCTTCAAAATGCATCTCAAAACTTCTACTTTTTACAAAAGGGTTGCGTGCCCTGATAAGATCACTTACCGCCCTTGCTTTATACTTACCCTCATCTTCAAGTCTAAAAGCAATCTGTCTGTGGATATTATGCAGCGAGACTCTATCAAAATCAACCACATCGATATCGCCAATCCCACTACCACTAAGCGCAAGAGCAAGCGATGAACCAAGTCCTCCTGCACCGATAATCGCTATGCTTTTATCTTGCAAGGCTTCTTGTTTTTGCGCTCCCCAAAGCTCAATCTGTCTTTTAAAATACTCTGCTTTTTCCACCATCTATTTAGACTCTCTCTTTGATTGATTTTGTAAACTTCCAGCTTTTTCTATGCTCACTTAGTGCCTCTTTATCTATCTCTTCGATAAGCATTGACTCTTTATCTTCAAGCATCATCTCCACTTCACCTTCAGGATTTACAAGCATACTATCACCATAAAATCGCCATTTTGTCTTCGCGTCACTATACTCTCCAAGTCTATTGGCTCGCAACACATAACAACCATAGATAAATGCCTGCGTCTTGATAATCTCTCGCCACCTATCGTGTGAGCCGAAAGTTGAAGATGTGGGGATAAGCACAAGATCGATACTCTTCTCTTTTACATAACTCCAAATCTCAGGAAAATGCAACTCAAAACCTGCCATGACCATAACTTTGAATCCATCGACTATAAAAGTCATCGGGGCAGTAATCGGATTTTTAGAGTTAGCAAAAAACTCCTCTTCGTTCCAATGGCTATAAGATATCAATATCTGCTGGTCGTAATAGCTTATCTTTTTTGCACTAATCTTTGCTACAGACTTGTAAAGCTTTTCGCCTTTGATTCTAATGATTGGTGCGATGATGACCATATCGTATCTCTTTGCATAGTCTTTGAGGATATTCAAATGTCTTGAGCTTTGTTCTTTAAGCATACTAAGCGGAATACTTTTAATCTCCTTAAAGAAGTGATTGAGTACATACTCACCAAAAAGTACTACTCTCGCACCTCTTTTGGCTGCATTTTTAAAATAAAACTCCAACCTTGTTGCGTTGATGCCAAGAGTCGGGAGCTGTAAGGCTGCTACGATAAGCTCTTTAGTCATCTTTGTTCGTTTTATCTTGCTCTATGGTTTTTATCTTAAGTTTTGCCTCTTCGAGCATCACTCTAGCCTCTTCTATAGATTGGAGTCCCTCTTCATAAAGCTTAACACTTGCTTCAAGCGTCATCTCAGGATCCATAAGCTTCTCTAAAATTTCTTTTGAATATTGCAATTTCTGCTCAAAAGTTATATTGTAGATATGCTCCATCTCTTCGGGCAAAAAGAGAATGTCAGAGCTAAAACTAAAAAGATGTGTCTTTGCCTTGATGCGACTCACGGCATCATAGAGCGAATCATATCCACGCGAAAGGCTAAAAGTATTGATAGCTTTAACGAGATAGAGATAGCTCAACGGGTCAAACTTTTTACTAAAGTTTGCGGTATTATACTCCATATAACGCTCTACCTCATAACGTCCGAAAAGCTCAAATAAACCATCGGTACTAACATAATTTCTACCAAATTTCTCATCCATTGAACGCGGTGCAAGATAAGATATATGCCCTGCAATTCTTCCGATAGCAAGCCCACTTAATCCTTCTTCCTCAAAAGCGTCCTTCTTATAGTTACCGTTTTCAAATCTAGGATCATTGCGGATCGCCTCAACAGCAACCTTATTGAACGCTATCGTCCACGGTCTTGTCGCATATGTTGTTGCGAGCGAGATGATATGCTCTGCTAAATTTGGGTAATCAACCCCAAATTGAAGTGCCTGCATACCACCCATAGAGCCACCGACAATCGCTTTGAGCTTATAGATACCAAGCTGTGAGAGCAGGTGCATCTGTGCGCGTATCATATCTTTGATGGTTACAACAGGAAAACCGAGCCTATAGGCGTGTTCGCTTGGATAGTTTGGGCTCATAGGTCCGGTAGAGCCGTAACAACTCCCTATAACATTGGAGCAGATGACAAAATATTTTGTTGTGTCAATCGCTTTTCCATCGCCGATTAAGCCATCCCACCAACCGGGTTTTTTATCACCCTCATAAAGCCCTGCTGCATGATGTGAGCCACTTAACGCATGGCATACGAGTACTACATTATTTTTCTCTTCATTTATCTCACCGTATGTCTCATAAGCTATCTGATACGGCTCAAGTATCCTACCGCTCTCAAGATATAGCGGATTGCTAAAATTGGCTATGTTTGTCTCTATGCGCATACACTACTTTTGTATTTTTTGTATATTTTATCTTATTTGGACTTTAATGCTTGTTACCTTTTAAAAATAGATAACCACTTTCCCTAAAATAGATTGTGCTATTATAACAAAAAGGATGATTGTGAGAAATAAAAAATGGCTAGCACTTGCGATACTCATCATCGCTTTACTTGTCGCATCAATGCCGCTTGAAAGATTTAGTTACAGCTATCATGACGCGGCATTTAAAAAAGCTATTGCCACATTTGCCATAGCCAAGACGCTCAACGCAAGCATCTCTTTTTTACAAGGAACCGAGATAGAAGGCTCGCTCGTTTTTGCAAGTGCAACTTTTAGTGTCGGCGAGATACTCGATCCGCTCAATGACCTTGTGGAGCGTTTTTCATGGATTATGCTCGCAAGTGCCGTAGCATTAGGTATAGAAAAATTGCTTATTGACTTTAGTGGGGCGATGGGTTTAAAAATCTTTATAGTGTTTTTTGGGATATTTACATCCTTCTTGCTCTGGAAAAAGAGCAGTTCTAAGATATCGACTTATGCATTGCAACTCTTTGGTATTCTTTTGATCTTAAGGCTCCTTATGCCTCTCGCAGAGGGAACAAATATACTCATATATAACCTCTATAGTAAAGATATTTATCAACAGGCTTCACTCTCGCTAGATACAACAACGGATGATTTTAAAAAATTTAAAGAGGTATTGCCGCAAAAAGAGCTCAGTTTTTTTGAATCGATCAATAAAAAATTTGAGCAGACATCTTCAGATATCATATCGATGATTGTTATCTTTTTGCTCCATACAGTTTTGCTACCAATCTTCTTTTTGTGGCTCGGTATTAAAGCGATATCTGCTCTTATACGCTTCCCGCAATAACATCACTCTTTCTGTCGCTTTCACACTTCTTGTGCAGTTGTGAATGCGAGCACTGGGAAGAGAGGAGCGAACAACGCCCGCACAATTGTGAAACGACGATTTTCTTTTCTAAAGAAACTTTTTGCTTTGCAAAATCGCTATTCGCTAGTTTTCTTACTTTTCTTTACTAAAAAGAAAAGTTATAGAGATTTCTCTTTTCTTCTTTCCTCCACTTTTTAGAAAAGTGGAGTAAAAGCGTCATGCTCACAAAGTCGCGGGCGGCATATCCCTGCTTGCTATCTGTACCGCCGCGGATATGCCTGCTTTACAAGGATGCTCGCATGACAATTATTTGATGATATGGAGCTACAAAGACAAAGCAGTTTGTCTTTGCTTAACGCTTGCCTTCGGCTGTGCAAAGTGCACATCGCCTTTGGTTTCAGAGCTACAAAGACAAAGCAGTTTGTCTTTGCTTAACGCTCTTCATCATAAAGTGTGGTGCTAAGATACCGCTCACCGGTATCACAAAGGATCGTGACGATTACCTTCCCCTTATTCTCTTTTCGGCCGGCAACCTGAGCGGCAGCATAAACATTTGCACCCGCAGAGATACCCACAAGCAATCCCTCATTTTTTGCAAGCTCACGCGATGTTGTATAGGCATCTTCGTTTGAGACTTTAATGACCTCATCATAGATGTCAACATTGAGTACATCGGGGATAAACCCGGCACCTATCCCTTGTATCTTATGAGCTCCGGGAGCACCGCCGCTAAGTACCGGAGAATCCTCAGGTTCTACGGCGATTATTTTGATATTTGGATTATGCTCTTTAAGCTTCTCGCCAACACCCGTGATCGTTCCTCCCGTTCCGATAGCCGCTACAAATATATCTATCTTTCCTTCGGTATCTTCCCATATCTCTTCTGCGGTTGTGAGTCTATGTATTTGAGGGTTTGCTCCATTTGCAAATTGTTGCAAGATGATTGCATCTTTGTTTTCATTCATAAGTTCGACAGCTTTTTCAACGGCACCCTTCATCCCTTTTATGGGCTCAGTAAGGACGATCTCAGCTCCAAGTGCTTTGAGCAATTTTTGTCGCTCTATGCTCATCGAACTTGGCATAGTCAAGATAAGTTTAAACCCTTTTGCGGCACACGTTGCAGCAAGCGCTATGCCTGTATTGCCGCTTGTAGGCTCGATGATGATAGTGTCACTGTTTATGAGCCCTTTTTTGAGCGCATCATCAATCATCGCACTCCCGATTCTATCTTTGACGGAGTGTGTTGGATTCATAAACTCACATTTTCCAAGCACAAGCGCACCTTGGCTTGAAGCCTTTTGCAACTCCACGAGCGGAGTATTGCCCACAAGGTCTATTACATTTTTTGCATATTTCACATAAACTCCTTATATACTATAGTTAAAAGATTTTGTATAGATATCTTGATATTTTTTTAAATCTTCCAAAGGGATATCTAAAAGTTTTTTAATCTTCTCATTGATATCAAGAAAAAAGAGCTCTAAAAAACTCTCATTGCTACTTTTATCGCTCACAAACATATCGCCCTCTAGTGCTAAGAGGATATCTTTGATGCGGATCTCTTTTGGATCTTTTCCAAGTACAAATCCACCATTTTTACCTCGAATGCTTCGTATCAAATCTGCTTTTTTGAGTTTTATCATCAATTGATTGAGGTAGTTTTTTGGGATATCGGCATTTTTTGCTATCGTAGTAGCATCCATCGGAGTAGTTCCATCATGATTTGCAAGTTCAAACATGGCACGCAAACCATACCTCCCCGCCGAAGTAATCAAAGCCATATTGTTATCCTAGTGCCCGTTGAAGATCTTTTATGAGATCAGAGGTATGCTCAAGCCCGATACTCAGTCTTATCGTTGTCGGATTGATCCCGGCAACTTTAAGCTCATCTTCACTCATTTGCGAGTGTGTCGTACTTGCTGGATGAACTATAAGTGATTTACTATCGCCTATATTCACCACGATACTAAAAAGCTCAACACTATTGATGATGCGCTTTGCCTCCTCGAAGGAGCCAACTTCAAAAGAGATAAGTCCGCTTGCTTTGCCCCCCTTAAAATACTTCTGCGCCTTTTTATAATCGCTATGACTTTCTAATCCCGGATAATTGACCGCTTTTACCTTCGGGTGTGATTCTAAAAATTTTGCAATTTCAAGCGCATTATCAGAATGTTTCTCTATCCTTAAAGCGAGTGTCTCTAATCCTTGGATAAAGAGCCAACCGTTAAATGCACTCTGAGCTGCTCCTATGTCTCTTAAAAGAGAGAGTCGGATGCGCAATGTAAAGTTTGGAAGCGGCACATCAGTATAGACAAGTCCATGATAACTCACATCCGGTGTATTAAAATGATAATAGCGTTTTGAATCTTTAAAAAATTCATTAAGCCCTTCTCTCTCAACAACGATACCTCCGAGCGCCGTTCCTTGACCATTTGTGTACTTTGAAGTTGAATGCACAACTACATCAACGCCAAATGCGATCGGGTTACATAAAATCGCTGTCGCAACCGTATTATCACAGATTGTCAAAACACCATGTTTTTTAGCGATACTGACAACCGCATCAATATCCGTGATAGCTATCTGAGGATTTGAGAGCGATTCAAAAAATATCGCTTTTGTCTTCTCGTCTATCAACCCCTCAAGATCACTCGCATCACTACTTGTAAATACCCTCGCCTCAATACCAAATCTTTTGAGTGTATAGGTCGCGAGTGTAGCAGTGCCGCCATAGAGTTTATCAGAGATGATGATATTATCTCCCGCTTCTGCCACATTGGCAATCGCATAAAATATCGCAGCTGCACCCGAGGCAACAGCGATTGCTGCCGCACCACCTTCAAGCTCGGCAAATCTTGCTTCAAGTATATCATTGGTTGGATTTGTAAGCCTACTATAGATAGGTCCAAGCTCTTTGAGCGCAAAAAGATCTGCTGCATGTTCGGCATCTCGAAAAGCATAGGCAGTGCTCTGATAGATAGGAACACTCATTGTTCCAAAGCCTTGCTTTGTGTCATATCCGGCATGCAAAGCTATCGTCTCTTTTTCCATATCTCATCCTTTTTTTAATTTCATTACTAAAACTATAGTAAAATAAAATATTAATGTCAAGTATTTATATCATATTTCATAAATATTACTATTTTTAGGGACTTATAAATCTATAGTAAATTACTTAAGTATATTATATTAAAAGCTTTTTGCTAAATCTTCCAATGCTTTTTTCTCGCCACTCTCAAAGTTACCCCATCTAAAGAAAACGATCTTGTTTGGTCTCTTCATAATTGACTTCAAAGTATCGATTGCCTCTTGAAGCATCGGGATTGAGACACTATCAAATCGCACCCTATCACCCTCATAGAGTAGTTTGCCTTTAAGATAATGCTCTTTGGTGACTTGGTATAAATTGTCTGAGAGATGTTTAAAATTTTCCTTGATGAACTCATCTTTATTGACGCCCTCTATCGCCCCAACAACCTTAGAGAAACGAATAATCGTCGCTTGTGTATAAAGCGGCAACGCCAAATCTAACATCAAAGGATAGGTATCAAAATTGTAGTGATACCTCTTTGCAACATCAATATCTAAGATATAGTTCTTTGTATCAATCGAGGTAAAATCACTCATATTATAATACATAAGCATACCACTATCAGCAGGTGGTACACCCGTCTTGGAAGCATATTTTATCTGATGCAATCGAATAGTTACTTCTATTTTTTTCTTTGATGCCGCTTTTAATTCTTTGAGCATTGCAAAGTATTTTTCTCTGCTGCTAGGTGTCCAATCACAATCTACCTCTATCTTCTCATATGTAAAATTAGCACTTTGTGATAGTTTCTCTATATTTTGATATATATTTTGCGCCAATTGCCCAGCATCGACATATGATAAACTTCTATTGTCTATATAGATAACCGGGACTATCTTTGAGTTTAAAGCAGTTTTAAAAATCGTATCTCTATACTCTACATCTCTGCCGTTATAGCCGATATCAATGCATTTGATATAGTGTGGTTTGAGCAAAGCGTCTTTAGGTACGCTATAGCTCTGCTTCCAATGATAAAAGTCGATACTCGGATGTTGTTTGAAGAATGCATTATATAGAAAATAGGCTCCGATAAGAAGCGACACTATAGCTATAAAGCGAAGATATCTTCGCATCAAAAAAACCTAAATGAAGCGCAGCTTTTTATAACCTCTTTTCCGTATTGTGTATTGCCGTATTCTTTTTTATACTTTTTGATATTTTTATTAAAATTCTTATCTTTTTGGAGTACTTCTTTCATCTCCTCTAAATAACCAAACGAAGGTCCCCAGGCTCCACTCTTAACATAAGCGATGCAAGCATTTGCAAGATCTATTTTTAGAAGTTGGTACGCAATCTTAGCTTTAAACTCTTTTTTGCGCGCATACTTGAGCGCTATCTTATACTCTTTTTGTGCCAAAGAGAGGTCCGTACTTTTTGGCAATGATTCATATGGTGAGGTGGAGAGATAGACGCTTCTATGGAGCGTGGCGCTCATAGGAAAGCTTCCAAACCAACTCTTATTGTAAAGCCCCGTCGCATAAAGATAGTGATCCATCGGATCTTTCGAGCCGGCTTTTATCTTTTGTTGTAAATCAAGCATAACTTTTGCAAATTTTTTCTGCGTATATTCACCTTTTTTTCCACTTCTATTATTGCCGCTCAAAAATGTATTAAATGGATTATAGGGTGAGGCTTCACTATCTTTGGGCAATTTTGCCAGATACTCATTTGCTTTTTTAAAATTATTATCTTGCATAAAAAGAAGCGCAGCTATTTTATATATATCTCCGCTTTGCAAGTTTTTCATATTGTACTCATAAGCCTTTTGCTCAAAAAATGAGCGATTCTTCTCTTTGATATAGCGCTCAAACTCATCTGCATTCGCATTGATAAGCGACCACAACCCATAGTAGTAAGGCATATAATAAGATGATCCATTGGCAGTGTAGAGCTTAAGTATATCTCTTTTTGCATGCCCCTGCGGATAGAGTGTTGCGATCTGCAAAACACTATAGCGCAATAGTGATTGCTGTTGTGCTTCAGGCAATTGAGATAAAATCGGCTTAATTGCAGTAGCCAATTTAGCTTGATTTTTAAGATTTTTTGTTCTATTGAGCATATCAAGATAACCAATAAGAGCGACATAGACCTGCTCTTTTTTAGAAGCCTTCGCGCGAAGCTGTTTATATCTCTTGTTATCAAGCGGTTTATAATCAATCATATCAAGATAGAGATTTGCATAAAGCGTGAAAAAAGAGGGGTCTTTTTGTGCTTTTAAGATATCTTTATATGCAGCTATCTGCTCTGCATAACTCTTTTTTATCTCATCGGTTTTTATCTTATAATACTCTTCTTGCATAATGGTATATCTTTGATTTTGCAAATCCTGCATAACCATATAGCTCAGTCTATCAAACCAGATAGATTGTGGCGCTATCTTAGCTATACTCTTCAAATCTTTTATGCCGCTATTTTGCCAATGCATAGCCCGCAGAAAATATAAAAGCGCCTTTTCATCCTCATTGGCAGCACGATCAAGCATAGCATGCCAATTGGCATCACTTGTGACTTTAAAATCATAGTACCCTAGGTAAGGATTGACTTTATGCGTTGCAAATATCTTCGCATAGAGCATATTAGCCTCAACCATTTTATCCATTCGCTCAAAAGCTCCGGCTCTCAATGCTGTTATCCACTCATCGACGATTGAGCCTTTTATGATAACGGATTTATACTTCTCGTAAAGCTTTAGCTCTTGCGGAAACTCTCCATAGTAGTGGTAGAGTCGCATAACCAAAAAGAGATATCTCTGCTTTAAAAATCTATCTTGTGTATCACTGATGAGCTTTATACCCTCTGTTATAATGGCATTATAATTCGGTGGGAGTTTTTCACCTTCGTTTTTTATAGCAAAAGGCATCTGGAGTGACAAAAAATTGATATATGTATCAAAATTCGCATCATCGATCTTTGCTTTATACTTCTTATATATATCTTGAATCGGAGCAGAGTTATAAAAGAGCTCATTGATCTCTTCTTTTGTCATCTTAGAGCCAAAATACCCGCTCCATGCCTCTATATTATGTGCAGGTTCAACATCATTTTTAAAATGATACCATCGATCACTATGTGCCTCATAACCCTCAGAGAGATCATAGAGAGGATTTTTGGGATCGATATCGACAAATGAGGGGTCTAGAAAATTGTAGTATTCATCTTTAACATATGTCTCTCCCCAACCTCCGGCACATGAAAACGCTTGCGCGCTCAAAAGAGCTATACCCATAACGATATTTTTAAAAAATCCCATACCCTACCCTATAATACTTTTTTTGTAGTTAAGATTATAGCTTTTGATAAATATAATTGTGGTTAAAATAGCTCTTTGTAGCGTGCTTCATCAAACCCGACAATCACACTATTTTTATACTCGATAACAGGTCTTTTGATGATGAGATTCTCCTTTGCCATCCATTCGATCTTTTGTGTATCGGTTAAGTTCAACTCTTTAAGTTTCAATGTTTTATATTTTGTCCCTTTTGTATTGAGCAGTATATCTAAGCTTGTATGCCCTAGCCATTCTTGGATCTTGGCTACACCTACAGGCTCTTTTTTAAAATCTATAAATTCATATTTGATGCCGTTATCATTCATAAATTTGAGTGCTTTTCTCACGCTACCACATGTTTTGATACCATATATTTTCATGATTATCCCTTTGATTTATAATTAATGAATGATAGCAAAAAAGGTTTATTTGTAGTTGTAATGCTCGCCTTCACACTTCATTTGCAATCCCTCAAGTAATTGTCAAGCAAATTAAAAAATAAGCTGCTCTTTCTGTCGCTTTCACACTTCTTGTGCAGTTGTGAATGTGAGCACTGCGAAGCACGAGCGTTGAACAACGCCCGCACAATTGTGAAACGACGATTTTCTTTTGATACTTTTCTTTACTAAAAAGAAAAGTTATAGAAATTTCTTGTTTTCTTTTTACTACTTTTTTAGAAAAAGTAGCACAAAAAGCGTCATGCTCACAAAGTCGCGGGCGGCATATCCCTGCTTGCTATCTGTACCGCCGCGGATATGCCTGCTT
>JARROQ010000050.1:0-15555 GCA_037383745.1 Sulfurovaceae bacterium | reverse complement strand
GGATAGCCGATATTGGCATTGACAAGCCCCCGTAGGCGTTCATCATCTTTGAGGATCTTTTCAGCATTCATGGCGATGAGGATTTTCTTTGCATCTCGAATCTGATCTAAAAACTCCTCTTTGCTCTCAAAGGCGTGGATTTTGTAATGGTTGACTGTTTTATGATTCATGATTTTCCGTCCATAAAAAGTTTACTATATGTTATAAAATTATTTTCTTTATTTTTTTCGATGAACTCTTCAAGCTTCTTCAATGAATATTCGCTCATAGCTTTAGGGTGTCCAATAATCACAAAATATTTATTGTCTTTGTTTTTGCAAAATTTACCAAAAGCATCTTGCAAATATGAAGCTTTATAGCCATCCACAGACACCACACTATGTGTCCACCTTGCAAGCATCCTTATCTTATTCCATTTTGATCCACCAGCAGCACTACCATCTCCAAAACCTTTATGTTTATCACCACCTAGTTTTTTGGCAAAAGCCAGCTTCCAAAAAAAGAGTGGCGAAACTCTATGACTACCAATGGGTACTTCCGTAAAAGATCCGCTTTGATTCTCAACCAAAGGATCATCCTCAAATCTCCAAATATCTTTTTTGGGTGCATTTGTAAAATCAAAATAGTGAGTTGCACTCTTATTTTTACCGCCCTCAAAAACCGTACTATCAAGCCAAATATCATGTTTCTTTAGGGCATTTTTGAGTTTATCAAATGGCTGTATGCACCATCCACCTGCGCGATAGGCAAAGACTTTATCCCCTACTATATCGGTAAGTACTGTTTTATGTCTATAAACTATATCATCTATCTCAACTTCACTAAACTCATGAAGTCTATATCGTGTTGTGTCAAGTATCCACTTGCTCCCATTATAATAGCTATCTTCCCAGTGGGGATGTATATGAAGCTGTATATCGTGTCCATTATCAGATAAGCTCTTTATCTGAGATATTATCTTCCCATAATCATCTTCTAAAACTTCATATTGTTTTCTGTATTCATTTAGTTTAATGAGGTATCCACTATCCACAAAAAATGAAGCCTTAATGTTATATTCATCTAATATTGTCAAAACTCTATTGGTAGGATATATGATACTTTTATCCTGTGTTCCGCTATTTGAACCAAAATAAAGTTCATAATCTAGAGTTAATAAAATATTCATCCTATACCTTTAAAAATGATATTTAATAATGTTGTTTTTAAACACTATCAAGTCAGTTTTAGAATTTTTAAAAATTATTTTTTTATATCGTGTGATTACACTTAACTCGAAACCAAGCTTTGCAAACGAACCCAATGAAGCCATATTTTCAGAGTTAGTGCAAGTTGCAAATAAAGATTTTTTATAATTTTTATTGCTTAATAGAAAGTTCAATTGTGCCTTATTGATACCTTTTCCTCTTATTTTTTTATGAACAAAAATAGGACCAATCCAATAATTGTTTTCCGCTAGTACTACAGTCATTGCACGGTTAATTTTCCTATCTTTTTTATGAATCCATAAAAAAGATATTGGTTCATTTTCTAATAGTCCAATTTGACAAACTGCACCCTCATTAAACCATTTTTCCACAGGGTACGCAAACAACCTGTCAAACTTATATTTTCTAATCTCATCAAAGCTGTATAGAAAAACAAAATCAAGATTATCTGGTTTAGCTTCATCTTCTTGAGTATCATTATGCAAATACATAAAGTAAGTCTGTGAATTTGTATAAAAAATATTCTTAAAAGAATTTAAGCTATAGCTAATCGCTTCTTGCATCCCACCACTTTGAGCAAATATTAAAAATCTTTTAAACAAGTTCATACATTATCCCTTCATTCGATTTACTATTTGCATAAAAAATGGCTTAGGGTCATTTATTTCAAACATGTCATGGTGCGCTTTAAATAGTGTAAAAATGGATTTCCACTCTCTATTTTTCACAATCGCCAATATATCTCTAAGTAAATTGATCCAAATAACTTTTTTTGTACTATTTTCTAACACAATATCTTGCTCGTAAAATCTTTTTATAAACTCGTTAAAATTTAAAAACTTATATTTGAAAGCTTTTCCCCAGCCACAAATTCTTGGATTTACTTCTATTAAATAAATTTCATTATTTTGAGATACTTTAAACTCCACCTCTGCAAAACCGTTATAAGAAAAAAAGCTTATTAAAGATAGAGTTTTTTTAGTGATATCTTCTTTTAGTTCTCCATAGTACTCTTCTACGCATGAAGTTATACCATCTGGATATTGTCTGATCTGATGGGAAATCTTCTTTTTTAATACTTGAAATAGCATATGTTTTCGGATATTTTAAATTTATTTTATCTGCAAGTTCATATGTTTTATACTTGTTTTCAAAACACTCTATTGCCTCAATAGGATTTGACTCAATATTAAAAAGTGAATAAACTTCCGGGCATTCTTTCAAAAAATAAGTCAATATCTTTCCAGATGTCACTAGACATTTTGTATCTTTTGGCAGAGTTGTATAAAGATCAAATAGGGTATTTTTGATATCTGCATAACTATCAACTAAATATTTTTTTCCGTATTTACTATAGTAACCAGGAGATTTTTGAATAGTAATAGCATGCACCATATAACCATTTTTAGAAAATTCTCTAAGTAAAAATAGGCCCTGAGGAGGTAGACCACAAATTATTATATGATTATTCATTTTCTCTTCTTTATAAGTTTGGCAGGAACACCACCATAAATCCCGTAATCTTCACAATCTTTTGTTACTACGGTTCCAGCACCTATAACACACCCATTTCCTATCTTCACACCAGCGGTTACTACTACGTTAGTAGCGATCCAAACATCAGTACCAATTTTGATTTTCTCCCAATGCCCACCTTGAAGAACTATAGGAATTTCCGTATTATCATAATTATGAACTCCCCCGTTGATGGTAACATTTGGTGCAATTAAAACATAGTCACCCATCGTTACATTTCTCAATTTTACATTTTCATTTATCTTGCAATTGTTCCCTATTTCTATATTGTCCCCATTGCCAAAATAAACATTTTCTTGTATCTTGCAACCTGTACCAATTTTTTTCAAAAATCCTTTAAGTAATGCAACTCTGATAAAGTTATAAATTTTACCACCAGGATAATAGCTAGCTGGCAAATGCTTTGCATTTTTTTCTTTCTGATGGAAAAGCATGATGCTCTGAAGCAAAAACACACGCTACCTTTTCTGCCAAATCCTCCACATTTTTCGCAGTATAGCAATTATCTAAATTTTCGATCAAATGTGGGACATCGCCAACTGGTGTGGTAACAATAGGCGTATCGCACGCAATAGCCTCTTTAATCACCTGAGGTGATCCTTCCGACAGCGATGTCAGAACAAGACACTTGGCCTCTTCCAGGGCTTTTTTCACCTCTGAACGACTTTTCGAATCAAACAATATCACTTCCGGAGATAATTGGTATTTCATTTTTAGTACATACATCATTTTTTCAAAAAGAGGATAATTCTTGACTACGCGATGTGGGGATCCGGGAAAAATGACTGCATTTTTTCTTTCTCGATTTTCCGACTTTTCAAAAAACATATCATTAACACCGCAGGAGATCCATACACACTTTCGCGACAATTTATTGATTTTTTCAAAGATTTGCTGGCTGACAGCTATATTGTAATCTGAATATTTGTTTAATATCTTTGAAATAAAAAATACTGCCTTACTACCATTAATATCACTTCCGTGATATGTAGCGATAATTTTTCTATCTTTTATAAAAGGAGAAATAAGCAATAAAGGTAATCCGGTTAATCCATAATGCACATGAATGATATCTGGATCAAAGTCTTTAATCTTTCGATATAATTCTATAGGATTCAAATATTTATGCAAACTTGACTTGCCATTTAGCACGAACAAATCAACATCCATGTCATAATGGTCTCGAATATATTCAAACTGCTCCTTTATATAGATACCAAAATAAGGATGCTTTTCATTTGGATAGGCATTGGCGACAAATAAGACTTTCATAATTATTTTGCGCTCGCCATTAGATTATAAGTTCCAATATATCCATCCGCTATTTTTTCGATACTGAACAGTTCTTTTCCGATATCCGAATTTCTCTCTCTATCCATGGAAAGAAGATTATTTATTGTATTTGGATCTAATTGTTTCAAATCATTAACGATAGCACCACAATTATAATTTTTTAGAACATCAGAGATCAACTTAACTGAATCATTTGCAATGACTGGTAATCCGCAAGAGAGATATTCGCTAAATTTGATGGGAGATGAAACCTTATTGACAGTGTTATCATCCCTGACTATGATCCCTATATCAGCTGCCATTAAATAATGGGGGACTTCATTATATGGGACAAACATGCTAATAATATTTTTATGCGAATAACTTTTCTTTGTCAACATCAATATCTTATACCCTTGCTGAGCAAGAGCCATAGCAATTTCACCTTCGCCTGCAATGCAATGATTGATAACAATATTTTGGTCTGAAAATCCATACTTTGCCATTGCATATAGTTTTAACTCTTCCGAAACAACATTGACTAATTTGGCTTTCGTTACATATTTTGTAAAAAGGTTTTTAAAATAATAAAGTTTTACTTTAGTCAATACCCCTTGTTTCAGATAACCAGCGATCTCCTCGTATGATGCTCCCCGGATATCCATTAACAAGCTTGGATCATAACCAAAAGTATTTTTAAATGCTTTATAAAAAATAATTCCCATGTATTCACCCCTAACATGGAAAAACGTTTTATCTGTAATATGAAGATGTTTGAGAATGCTTTCCAAAGATTTTTGCATCAGCAAATCTAAAATAGGATATTGCGCAGAGGTTTTGAAAAAATACAAATTAATAGCAGAATGCAGGTTCAATACCTTTTCTTTGCAATATAATTGAGCAATTCAATTACTTGTGATTGAAAAACAGGACCTGTCCCAGATGTTATATATATAAGATTCA
Source organism: Sulfurovaceae bacterium (assembly GCA_037383745.1). Taxonomy (GTDB): domain Bacteria; phylum Campylobacterota; class Campylobacteria; order Campylobacterales; family Sulfurovaceae; genus BN30871. The sequence goes on along the minus strand of JARROQ010000050.1, from coordinate 10,576 downwards.
AGTTAATCTCCTTGTCAATAAATACGTTAAAAAAGCTGAAAAAATATGTGTAAAAAAATGCGTTGACAGTAAGTTCGTCACAAGGAAAAAGCTAAAATACATTAATTTGTTTCTCCTACTACCAAATCTATATAACAGATAAAAAATAACTCCGATATAAACAATCAGGCCAACAATACCAAGCCTATGAAAAACATAGAAAAATCCATTGTCTATTTCAAGAAATTTTCTGTATTCTGACCACTTTCCATCTAAAGACGTCCTTAGTATTTCAGTCGAAATACCAATCCCCTCTCCAAAAATGATATTTTCATCTTTTATAATCATTTGATCATAGGCGTAAGAAAGATCGTTTAATCTTGTCATAGCAGTCCGACTTTCTAACGGATTGATAATTTGTGATAGTTTTTCAAGATGCGCTTCACTCAAAAGTTTCGGTGCGAGGAAGATAGACATAAGAGAAACCAAAACAATAATGGCAATATTTTTCATGCTTGGTTTTAATATTGCAAAAGCATAAAAAAGGACATGCAAAACAAATGACTGATTGGAGCCGCTCAATGCACATGCAACCAATCCCAAAACAAAAGATATATATAACCGATTTTGATAATAATTCGTTTTTGGAAAGATATAAAGTATGAATACTATGGTTGACAAAATATAGCTATACTTAAAAAATATTTCCAAACTATATTCTTTTTCTCTCATTATTTGAAACATTAAAATGAACACAAGAAAAAAACTTGCATGATATTTAAACTCAAAATGTATAACGGGATTGCCATAGCTATATACCAATATCAATCCATAGCCAATGGCAACTACATAAAATATTTTTGAGATTTTAATTTTTTGATATTTGACAAAAGAAAATAAAGTCAATAGTAATAATATTAATAGGCCAATGTTTTTAGCAATCGACATAATAAAAATCAAATCCAATAGTACAAAAAATAGTGCAATGTGTGAAAAACTTAAAGCTGTTTTTTGTATTCCTATTTGTGATTTTGTTATCATCCTCTCATCATCCCCTTCAATTCAACTAAAAACTTTTTATTCCATACGAAGTTTAACACCCCTACCATTAAAAGCCCAACCAAAGATCCAAAGATTAATTTCACTAATAACGATTCAGTTGCATTGACAACCATATAACTAAACGCTCCTGATAGTGCGGCGATTAACGCTGGTATCAATATCTGTTTATGATACTCCATAAAGTTCGCATAACACAATTTTTGAACAAGAAAATACCAATTGGGTACAATTAAGCTCATCATGATCACAACCAATCCCCATGCTATACCTATAAGCCCCCACTGACTAGAGATGTAAATCCCAATTGGAACATAAAAGAAAAGTCCGAAATTCCACCAGAATCCCCAGTTGGCCTTGCCTTTTGCCAACAACAACGACCCTATCGGGTTTCCCGTAGAACGAATTGCACCATAGACAGAGAGTATCTGTACGATGGGAACAGCTGCCAACCATTTCTCTCCAAACATCAGCAGTACCAGTTCCGGTGCGAAGACGATCAACGCGACATAGATAGGAAAATTGATCGATGAAAGATAATTGATCGTCTTGAGATAGACGTTTTTGAGCTTTTCTGTATCGTCCTGTATTTTCGCCATCATTGGAAAAGTTACTTTTGTGATGATCGGATTAACGATCTGCGCCGGACGCATGATGAGCTGTTTTGCCACGCTGTATATTCCCAGTGCTTCCGTACCCAAAAGCTTTCCGACAAGCAGCACATCGATCTGGGAATTGAAGTAATTGATCGTCTTTTCCCCCATCTGATAAGCTCCGAACCCTAAAAACTCCTTGATCTCACCGATGTTAAATACAAATGAGGGTTTGTGCTCTTTAAGTCCCAAGATCATAAACTGGATAGTCTGACTTATGATACCTGCTAGAGTACCATAGACGAGCGCATAGACCCCATACCCCATATACGCCAAAACAACTGATACGACAAGTGATACTGCTTTGTTGACGATATCAATCCTAGCAATCTCGGCAAAGCGCATCTCTTTTTGCCACAACACCATAAATTGTTGTCCAAAGGGCTGGATGAGAAACGTCAATGCTACAATGATGATAAGCGTGGTCAGCTCCGGTTCACCGTAAAATATCGAAACCAAAGGGGCTAATGCAGAAATAATCAAAAACAGTCCAAAGCCGGCAAATATATTGACCCAGTAGAGCGTGCTCAGCTGTTCATGGGTAATGTGCTGTTTATGGATAATCGCATTGCTAATCCCCATATCAAGAAACGCTTGGCTGAAACCGATAACTACCATCACTAGAGCCATCAATCCAAATGCTGATGGATCGAGGAAACGTGCCAAAATAGCCAATTGAAGCAGTTGCAACAGTGTCGTCACGATGGTCGATACCGTCGTCCACTTGACACCACCGATGGCTTGTTGTTTAAGAGACATAGAAATCTTTGATGAACTGTATGATCTTCTCTTGATCTTTTTCATTCAATCCGAAATACATCGGCAGTCGGACCAATCGTTCACTTTCGCACGTCGTATAGCGGTCTTCACCATCAAATCGCCCAAATTTTAATCCAGCAGGTGCAGAATGCAGAGGGACATAATGGAACACAGACAAAATATCATTTTGTTTTAAATGTTCCAAAAGCGCTATTCGCTCGTCCAGGTCTTTGATTTTAAGATAGAACATATGGGCATTATGAACGCATCCGTTAGGGATAATCGGAAGCTCTATAAAACCATGTTCTGCTAATTCCTTTAACCCATCATTATAGTTTTGCCAAGTAGTGAGTCTGTCCCTATTTATTTCATCAGTTTTTTCCAAGTTCCCCCAAAGATATGCTGCACTAACATCATTCATGAGATAACTACTTCCCACATCTACCCAAGAGTATTTATCTACCATACCTCTAAAGAACAAGCTTCTATTTGTCCCTTTTTCTCTGATAATTTCAGCTCTATCTTTAAATCTATCATCATTGATAATAAGAAGACCTCCTTCGCCTGCACTTGTGTAGTTCTTTGTCTCATGAAAGCTAAAAGCTCCAATATGTCCTATAGTACCAAGAGCTTTACCTTTGTAGCTACTCATCATCCCTTGAGCTGCATCTTCTACTACAAAAAGGTTATGTCGATTTGCAATATCCATAATAGTATCCATCTCACATCCTACACCTGCATAATGAACTGGAACTATAACTTTTGTTTTATCTGTGATAGCTTGTTCTATTTTAGTTTCATCAATATTCATAGTATCTGGTCTTATATCAACAAATACTATCTTCGCACCTCTAAGTACAAAAGCATTTGCAGTAGATACAAAAGTATAAGATGGCATTATTACTTCATCACCTTCTTGTATATTAAGTAATATAGCAGCCATTTCAAGAGCGTGCGTACAGCTTGTAGTCAAAAGTGCTTTTTTACACTGGAGCTTCTCTTCAAACCATTGATGACATCTTTTTGTAAACTCTCCATCACCTGAGATTTTACTACTTTTCATAGACTCTAAAACATATTTTTCTCTTTTAATCTTTTTGCTGGATTACCCACGTAAATTCCCCAAGATTCTGTTGATTTTAAAACCAAACTCATAGCACCTATTGAAGTTCCTTCTCCTAGGATAACTCCTGGCATAATAATACTTCCTGCTCCAACTATAGAATATTTTTTTAAAACAACTTCTTTAAAGGTTTCTTCTTTGTATTTTTTAGGAATTGTTGAATTACACATTGTTTTACCACTATAATCATCTGATTGCGTAAAGACTTGAACTCCATAAGCTATAGTAGTAAAATCTTCAAAAACTATCCCTTCTTCTCCACCTGCTACTAAACAAGTTGGCGTTATATGAACATTTCTCCCAATTTTTATTTTTCCAGAAATTACACAAAAGTCATCGATTCTTGAATTATCTCCTATCTCTATTTGGTCATAGTTGTAAATACTTGCTTTATCACTTATCTTTACATTTTTTCCTATGTGTTTAAAGCCAAGTTGATTAAGTTGTTCTTGTGTGTAGTATGCCATTTTAACTCTCAAATAAATTATTTAATTGCTGAAGATAATTTTCCTTAGAAAAATACTCTTTTACCTTCTCCTGATTCTCTTTTTTGATTTGCTCGTCTATCAAATCAATCTCGATATTTCCTACATCAAATACCTTTACATCTATATCTTCAAAAAGTTGCCATGATGTTATATCGCTTCTCATATACACCTTTTTACCAAGTCCAAGAAGTGTGACAATGTTGCCCATGGCCTGCTGTCTTTTGTGAAAAAATATCGCAATATCAATCTCGCCTAAAAATCTCATATATTCTTCAAACGGCATAAAATCAAGCATAGCAACAAACTTCTCACCAAAAGTCTCTTTTCCTTTGTCTGCTATCATTTTTGCATATTCCATATCTCCATAGGAGAGAGGTGCGTAAATTTTAATATTCTCATCTTTATATTGTTCAAGTTTTTCAAGAATCTTGAGATGGTTGTTGGCAGGATCTGCTGAATTGCCTATCTGGATATTAACAGTATCGTGAAGTTTAACTGGGATATCATACTCTTTATAAAGATTACTCGGGTACATAAAACATTCATGATATTCACCACTGGCACTATACCATTTTTTGGCTAGTTCGTAGTCACCTTTGATGTAGGTAATAAATCCTTTCATTTTTCTAATAATAGTTTATTTTCTAAAGATTACAAATCTTTTACGTAATGAATCTGCTTTACGCGTATAATCGTATAAATCTCCTCCCCAGATAACCCAATAAGATTTTTGAAGATACTTTTGATTTAAAAAAAGAAAATCTAAAATATTAGCAACGAACAAGCTATGAATAATAACTTTTTGAGCTTCTTTAAAATATGGATTTAGAATCTTTGAAAGCTTTACTAAATTTATTTTTCGACCAAATTTACTATCCAGTACCAAAATGTTATTCTGTTGCGGAATAGTGTGCTTTGATTCTGGCAATCCGCCAAGGATTATAAAGAAATGTTCACTTGAATTAAAATGTTTATTGATAAATTCAATAAAGGATCCAATGAATTTCTCATTTTGCATGATATGCAAATATTTAAAAGATTGCATGCTTTTCCAAATACTCCTCAAAAAATTTTAATATATTAACATTAAAATTTTCATCCACCTTCAACTCCAGTTCATTTTCTTTCTTTGGTAAATATGTTTTTGTTACATTTATCATTTTAAAACTCCGCAAAAATCTAAGTTAGTCGATGGTTGATAGTCGATGGTTGATAGCATTTTAAACTCTTTATGGGCCACAAGAAAAACTTGTATATCGCTTTGATTCAATGCCGAATCAAGATCAACAAGTTGTGGTTGATTGGTGTTTTTGGATCCTGAATCAAGTTCAGGATGACAAGTTGATTGTTTAGAATGAGAAACTTTGCTATTGGTGAAGTAATCCAACGGAATATTTGGCTCAACACATACTACATTTTCCAGTTCACTCGTAAGGCGTTTAGCGATGTAAAGTGCCGGGGATTCTCTCAAATCATCGATATCCGGCTTAAATGCCAGTCCCATGACAGCAACCTTTGGTTCTCTAATTTTTTGAGATCCTGAAACAAGTTCAGGATGACTGTCTGATTGTTCAAAATGACGGGTTGATTGGATTGCCGCGTCGGTTTGCTCCTCGCAATGACGCAATCGATTAAGCTTCCATTCACTTATTGCGTTTTTGACCTTTTCGATAACCCATTCGCTTTTGTAGTCATTGACGCGGCGAGCAGTCTCGATGAGTCGCGCACTCCCTTTGCCTGCATCAACGATAAACCAAGGATCAACAGCGATGCAGTGCCCACCCACGCCGCAGCCTGGCTGGAGGATGTTAACGCGTGGATGGCGATTTGCCAGACGAATGAGCTCTAAAACATCTATGCAAAATTGGTCACAAAGCATACTCAACTCATTAGCAAACGCGATATTTACATCACGAAAACTATTTTCAGTCAGTTTCGTCATCTCTGCCGTCTTAGCATTAGTCTCAAGCACCTCACCTTGAACAAATTCTCTATAGAAATCAGCTGTTATTTTTGTAGCCTCAGGAGTAATGCCTCCTACTATACGATCATTTTCTATAAGTTCGCACATTATACGACCGGGGAGTACACGTTCCGGGCAGTGGGCAATATGCAACCTAGATGTATCCACACCCTCTTCTTTGAGAACCTCTTCTACCTTGTCCGTCGTTCCCACGGGAGAAGTGGATTCCAAAATAACGATATTTCCCTCGCGAACATATGGGGCTATAGAGCGAGTAGCGCTGATAACATAATCAGTATTGGGCTTCGGCACTAAAGTGCCTTTGAGACTATCACTACGCTCAGATGGCATAATCTCATGAAAAGGTGTCGGAACAGCTATGATAAAAATATCAGCTATATCGGGTTTGGTATCAGCGATGAATCTTCCGGACTCAACTGCAGAACAAACAAAAGTATCAAGTTCGGGCTCAACGATATGTATTTTGCCTTGATTTATCGTATCAACTACATCTTGGGCTATATCAACCCCAAGCACATCATAACCGCGATTTGCCAATAGAGCCGAAGTTGGAAGTCCGATATAACCAAGCCCCACAACACACACTTTACTTTTTGTCATACGGCAATCCTACTCTTTTTAAAAGTTGCAATCTTCTCGCTCGCCTTACCGTCACCATATGGATTAGAAGCTTTACTCATAATCTCATAGATTTCTTGTTTGTATATAAGCTCTTTTGCAGCATCTACTATCTTTTGTGGATCCGTACCTACAAGTTTCACAACTCCCGTCTCCAACACTTCAGGACGCTCCGTCGTCTCACGCATCACAAGTACCGGTTTGCCGAGACTTGGTGCCTCTTCTTGCACACCACCGCTATCCGTGATAACAAAGAAGGATCTATACATCAGGTAAACAAACTCTTGATATCCTAAAGGCTCGATAAGATAAATATTTGTCACACCTCGCAAGAGCTCAAATACGGGTCCTCTCACATTTGGATTTAAGTGAACCGGATAGATGATACATATATCCTCATTACTTAAAGCTATCTCTTTAAGTGCCAAACATATATTGATAAATCCTTGTCCAAAATTTTCTCTACGATGGCCTGTAACCAATATAAATTTGGAGTCTCGAACATCAAAATGAGGATAGTCAATCATATTGCTGATAGACTGCACTATGTTATCTTCTAATTTTTGATTGGAGAGAATCTTATTGATCGCTAGCAAGAGTGCATCTATAACAGTATTTCCCGTCACTATGATATCCTCTTCTTTGACATTTTCTCTCAAAAGATTCTCTTTATTTATTTGTGTCGGAGCAAAATGATACGTTGCCAATTTGGAAGTTAGGTGCCTATTTGCCTCCTCGGGCCAAGGACTAAAAAGGTTACCCGTTCTCAGCCCTGCTTCAACATGAGCAACTTTGATCTGTTGATAAAATGCTGCAACTGAAGCTGCAAATGTAGTAGTCGTATCACCATGCACAAACACTACATCAGGTTTAAACTCTAGAAGCACCGATCGCATACCTAAAAGCACATTAGAAGTTATGTCATAAAGGTCTTGTGTTGTACGCATGATATTAAGATCATAATCGGGAATAATCTCAAAAAGCTCTAAAACCTGATCAAGCATCTCTCGATGCTGCGCTGTAACACAAACTTTCGTTTCAAAAATTTGTGGATATTTTTGAAACTCTTTCACGAGCGGTGCCATTTTGATAGCTTCCGGACGAGTGCCAAATACGATCAAAAATTTTCTCACAATATTCTCTCCCACTCATAAGCACTTTGACATATCAAGGCTAAATCATCATACTTTGGAATCCAGTTCATTTTGCTCATTACTTTACTGTTATCTGCTATGAGAATGGTTGGGTCTCCCGCTCTGCGATCTACGATATCAACCAAAAAATCAACATTTGTAACCTGCCTCATAGTCTCTATGACCTCTTTGACGGAAAAACCTTTACCGTATCCGAGATTAAATATATCACTCGGATTTGCATCCAAATAATCTATGGCTTTGATATGAGCATCTGCTAAATCATCCACATGGATGTAATCTCTCACGCATGTGCCATCATCTGTCGGATAATCATCTCCAAATATGGACATCTTAGCCCTCTTGCCTACTGCGCACTCTGAAGCTATTTTGATGAGATGGGTAGCATTTGGAAAACTTTGTCCAATACGCGGGCAAAGTTTGGTTGATGGTTTGTAGTAAATATCCGCACCGGCAACATTAAAATATCTAAATATAACAAATTTAAAATCATCATGCACTGCAGCTGCATCCATTAGAATTTGCTCACTCATAAGCTTACTCATGCCATAAGGATTAATAGGGTTAGTCAAATAATTTTCATCTATACCACTTGTTGGGATATCGATCGGCTCACCATACACTGCAGCCGTGGAACTAAAGATAAACCTTTTAACTCCATTATGAAGTGCGCATTTGATAAGATTGGTTGTGTTTACCGTATTGTTCATATAGTACTTAAGTGGATTTTTAACTGATTCGGGAACTATTATGCTTGCTGCAAAATGAATAATCGTATCTATCTTATTTTTCTTTAAAACTTCATCCACTTTTTTAAATTTTTTTAAATCTAACTTGATAAATGTAAAATCTCTTATCTTTTGCAATGTTTTTAATGTCTGCTTATTGCCTGTTGATAAGTTATCTATAATGATAATATTATGGGTAGTATTCTCAAGAAGTTGTTTGGCTACATGGCTACCTATATAACCTGCTCCACCGGTAACTAAAATATTCATGATATTTTTCCATTAAAAGATAAATTATCATAGACTACAAAAAATAAATTTATTAATAGTGACAAATACTGCTCCATTGTATTATTTTTAATCAAAACCCCAATTTTGATTATCCCCAATTTTAAGCAATGACATGTATAAATAAGAAAATTAAAGTCGCCGAATGTAAAAAAATAAAACTATCAGTATCCTCTAATTCAACAATAAAAAAAGTTAAAATAGTAATTTGAAATATATTTGAATTATTATATCAAAATTTTATTTGAAAAAGTTTTATTTTTTTAAGTATTACAAAAGAACTGCAAAAAGTCATAAACCTTTTTTATTTATAACTGTCATCGCGGTTTTCCATACAATTTTAAGTTCTAACCATATATTCCAGTATTTGATATAGTAGAGATCATACATCAGCTTTTGGCGTGTATCTTCAATATTTGCCCCATATGGATAATTTACCTGTGCCCATCCTGTGATGCCCGGAGCAACCAGGTGGCGTTCTGCATAAAAAGGAATATGCCCTTCATAATCTTCAACAAGCTCATTCCACTCTGCTCTTGGACCGATAAGGTGCATTTCTCCCTTGAGGATATTGAGCATTTGAGGTAACTCATCGAGCCGTGATTTTCGCATCTTTGCTCCCCATGGAAAAATGCGAGGATCATCTTCTTGTGTATAGTGGTTAAAATAGTCTGTATTTTTATGCATACTTCTAAATTTGATACACTCAAAATTTTTATTTTCTCTGCCGATACGCATTTGTCTAAAAAAGGCTTTCCCGGGGCTCTCTTGCTTTATCTTAAAATAGCTATAGATCATTACGGGCCATGAAAAAAAGAAGAGCCAAAACACTCCAAAGAAATCGATACATCTCTTTTGAAAATATTGCCATTTTGTATATGGTTTGATGGCATCAAGAAAATCCAGATCATCATTTCGCTCAGCAATATAACACTTGTGAAGCTTTTTTTCAAAAAAATGCTCAATACTTAGCATAACAACACTGTTTTCATACTGTAAATGAGTCAAAAAAGTGATGATAGCAGGATGAACTTCTTTGTCGGTATTGAGAATGATATACTCACTTTTAGGTAAATGAAAATGATTTTTTATCTTCTGTATAACATCTTGAGGGTCTTTTGCCATATCATCCACATAGTAAATATCATTTGTATCCATAGCGGCACTTTGTATATCTTTTTCGCTAAAAATATACCTCTTCCCAAGCACAATCATAAAATAACTCCTTCATAAAAAGTGTCATTCAGGAGAGTATTATTTTTAATAAGCATATCGTACTCTTTGCTTTTTATAACTTTATGCAACAGCGCAGTGTGTTTGACATTATGTGCATCACTGCCCACAAAATCCACAAGACCGTTATGGGCTAAATAGTATGCTATATCTTTTACCGGTTTTGAATAATAACCAACCAAAGAGTTAAGATTGATCTGAAAATAGATCCCTAAATTTTTAAGCTCCTTATAGCGCTCCGGCTTATTGTGATAATAGACATAACGCTCAGGATGTGCAAGCACCGGAATATAGTCTCTTTTCTTAAGCTCAAAAAGCACTTCTTCAAAATTGACGGGTGGTGCAAAAAGCGGAAATTCAAAGAGTACATACCGATTTATATGCAAAAGCTTATCGCTTTTTATATATTGCAAAAATCCTTCATCGCAATAGTATTCAGCCGCTACTAAAATTTTCATATCAACTGCACTCTCTTCTATGGCTTTTTGAAAAGCAATAGAAGATTCTTGT
>JARROQ010000049.1:0-11134 GCA_037383745.1 Sulfurovaceae bacterium | reverse complement strand
AATAATAACCCGTTAGAGCATGCGCAACGACATAAAGCACTTGCAAAGTTAACGATATTGTGGATCATCGCCACAGCAATTACAGGCATAGGCGTTTACCTACTCCTTTTTGTGTTTTAAGGAGCGATTATCGTAGCTCGTTCCATCTTTTTAGCAGGAATGTATACACCAATACAGATACCTAATATTGCATCTAAATTATTTTTTTCATCTGTCATTTTGTGCTCCTTTTATTTTCTTACTTGACCAATAGGTATATTCTATTAGCTCATCCAATTTTTTATCGGTAATTTTTTCTACTACTTCTATGATTTTATCTTGATCGCTTTTTTGAAAAAACTCTAATTGAATATTTATTTTTTTAAATCTGCTTGATGATTTTCTAAAAATTATGAAAATATAAAGTATAGGTATTCTTGTTGTCTTCAGCAGAGAGTCCAAATAATAAATAGTATAGGAACCAAAGAGAAAAAATTCATAATAACCACAACTAATACTGCAATTGACATAACCAAGGGAATTATCGACAATAGATTTCCATCTTTTAACATTATTTTATATATAGAATAAAATCCCAACATACCAATTACGAGTACCATGTTACGAAACAATACCCTCCACCAAACATATCGCACAACCAACAAAGGTTTCTCGTTTTCTATTTCTGATGTATTCATTTATGCTACTCTCCTTCTTCTATCTATATTCATATCTCCATCATAGATAACGTCATCTATTGAACCACCCATCACTGCTAATCCCTATGTATGTTCTAAGTTCAACTGAATAATTCATTTTTCTATCCTTTCAAATTTTACTCTATACATAATCAAATCCCCAGTGAGTTTTAACCACAAGCGATTCAATAACCCTTTTTGTTGGTACTCATCAAATGTGATTCTTACTGCTCTTAATCCTACACTCAATTCACCGTTATGTCTAGCATATTCTGATTTTAATAGCGTAGGAAAAGATTAAATCTCTATAAAGAACGCCGTAAGAAAATTGATATCCAAAAATATTCCAATATTTTTTAAAACCATTTTCATCAAAAATATACTTTTCTAAAAACAATATGTCTAAAAAAATAACCATCATAAAGAAAAAAATTAAACCTCCAACGGGAATCAGCCATGCAAAATGAGTTAACGCCAACATGCTTAAGGCAAAACCAATAACCATCGCAAGAAGAGTATTAAATAAGCTGATAAACTTATTCTCATATTTACCAACTACATATCCTGCAACTTCATCTGCTTTTTCTGTATTTGTTTGATTGTTATCTGCCATTTTTTATCCTTTCATTAGCAATATCATGAAACCAAAAATTAATATTATTATCCCCAAAATTAAACATAATATTTTAAACCAAAAAAATGAATTTCTAAAAGACAAAGACATGAGTTCAAGAATAGATATATCCTTACGATCTTGATACTTTTCTTCCAACTGTTTCCATCTTTCGATTATTTGTTCACTTCCATCAAGCATCCACCCGTAGTGATATCCCCACCAATATCCAAAAATGATTACTACAACCCCGATAACCATCAATCTTTTGCCACTTGGATAGCCGATCACATAAGCGATGCCAAGAATAATAGCTGCAATTATGATTTGGATAATCAAATCAACCTTATTTATTTTACTATTCACGATACTCTCCACCACACATATTTTACAACCAACAAAGGTTCTTCATTATCGTTCACTCCAACCCCCTCAATTAAAATAAATAAATTTTATTTATTTTATCCTTGGTTAATATTTTTTTATCAATAGTAGTTTATCAAAATTGCATCATAGATTGCGTCACAAAAAACAATATTTTAGATATTTTTAAATAACACCGTCTTTTCAATCTAAATCGCTATGATATGAACATAAAAACATAAGGTGGCAAAAGATGCAAAAAAATCATTTTAGATTATTAGCAGGATTGGCTTTGATATTTGGTATGCAGTTTTTATCTGCAGCACAAGAACCTTTTGAGCTCAATATCCTACACATCAACGATCAGCACTCACATCTAGACGCAGAGTCTCTCGAACTTGACGCGGCAGGTAAAAAATATGAGATCGAAGTGGGCGGCATGGCTCGTGTGGCTTCAGAGATAAAAGCACTCAAAGAAAAATCCGAAAATACACTTGTTCTACACGCAGGTGATGCGATGAGCGGTACGCTCTACTTTACACTCTTTAAAGGCGAGGCGGATGTAGTCTTGATGAATGAGATAGGTTTCGATGCTTTTACACTTGGAAACCATGAATTTGATGAAGGCGATAAAGTGCTCTCAAACTTTATAGACAAAGCAACTTTCCCTATCGTCAGCTCAAATGTAGATGCACTCAAAGGCTCACTGCTTGATGGCAAATGGAAACCCTATATCATCAAAGAGATAGGCGGACAAAAGGTAGGCATCATAGGCTTAGAGACTGCCCAAAAAACATCGGCATCATCACGCCCCGGTAAAGATATCAGCTTTTATGATGAGATGGTTAGAACACAAAAATATGTGGATGAGTTACAAGCCAAAGGGATAGACAAGATCATCCTCTTGAGCCATTTTGGATACAAAAATGACCAAAGACTTGCACAAAAAGTTAAAGGAGTTGATGTCATCATAGGCGGTGACTCGCACTCACTACTTGGAGATTTCTCTAGCGTTGGACTTGCCTCTTCGGGCGAATATCCTACCAAAGTCACTACAACGGATGGCAAAAAGATGTGCATCGTACAAGCTTGGGAATACACAAAAGCCGTGGGTGAACTGCATGTCTCGTTTGATGATAAAGGAGATGTCACCGCTTGTAGCGGGAAAACGCACCTCTTAGCAGGGGAGCATATCACTACCAAAGATGCCAATGGAGCAGAAAAGCCGATAGGCAAAGAAGAGATACAAGCACTGCAAAGTCTACTCAAAAACGGTGCTGCTTTAGATATCGTCAGCGAAGATGAAAACATCGTCCAAAAATTAGCAAGCTACAAAGATCAGATCAAAACTAAATCAGCTCAAATTGTAGGCGATATCGGAGAGGATTTGCGACATATCAGAATACCGGGCAAGACTTATGATGGCAATGATGGTAAGGCACTTCCGCAAGGGAGTGAACTCGCCCCCGTGATAGCCGCATCTTTTTACAATGCAAGCTTGAGAGCCGATGCCTGCATACAAAATGCCGGCGGTGTTCGCTCGGGTCTTAAAAGCGGAGAGATGACTATCAAAGGAGTCTACACACTCTTGCCATTTTCAAATACACTTGTGGAGCTAACACTATCAGGTGCAGAGGTTAAGCAAGTTCTCGAAGATGCACTTATCAATTATTATGACAACTACGGATCAAGTGGCTCTTTCCCGTATGCTTACGGACTCAAGTATGACATCGATATGAATAGAGTCAAAAATGACCGTGTCTATAATCTCGAGATCAAAGATCGCAAAAGCGGGAAATGGATGCCGCTCGATATGAAAAAAGAGTATGTCATCGTTGTCAATAGCTATATCGCTGAGGGCAGAGACGGCTATACTACTTTTCAAGAGGTACAACAACAACGAGGCAAAGGAGTCGATACCTATCTTGACTATGCGATGAGTTTTGCCAAATATGTTGAAGGTATCACCAAGGAAGGTAAAAAAGTGATGCGACTGCCAAAAGAGGAGATTTGCATCAAAAGCTATAAAGAGGAACCAGAAAAAACAAACGAGAAATAGTTTAACGATATGAGCTCAATACAAAGGATATACACATGGCACCACCTCGTAGCGCTATCAAAGCAGGCGTTAAAGTCGCTATCATACTCAAAGCAGACCAAAGAAGCGGTCGTCTCACAGAGGGCACCGTGAAGGACGTCTTAACCGGCTCCCCTACTCATCCTCACGGCATCAAAGTAAGGCTAACGAGTGGGGGTGTAGGGCGCGTACAGAAGATAATAAGCTAGTAAAATTAAAGATAATAACTGTAAATAGCTTACTGCTCTATCCTTATCATACCGATCTTATTCTTAACAACACTCAATTGCTCCAATTTAGCGATCGCCTCTTGGATACTTCTCTCTTTGCATTTATGGGTAACAAAAAGTAGCTCTGGATATTTATCTTGATCATCATCAGGCTTTTGCATTATTGCCTCTATGGAGATATCTAGATCACTCAAGAGATTTGTGATTTGCGCTAAAACACCTTTTTTATCTTCGACACTTAATCGTAGATAATACTGAGATGTGATCTCCTCTTTTGAAAGAAATTTTAATCCGCTCTCAAGAGACTTTTTATAGCCGAGCATCGGATTTGAGTTGCCTCTTACGATATCTATGATATCAGAGATTACGGCACTTGCTGTTGCATCCCCGCCGGCGCCCGCACCATAATAGAGCGTCTCGCCAACACAATCACCCTGCACCATCACGGCATTCATCACGCCATCAACTTTGGCGATCATGCTTTTTTGAGGTATCATCACAGGATGCACTCTTAGCTCAACGCCACCGTTAACTCTCTTTGCAACACCTAAAAGTTTGATAACATACTCAAAATCTTTGGCAAATTCAACATCTGTTTGCGTGATGCCTTCAATGCCTTCTATGAGGATGTCCTCAGGCTTCGCATCTATCCCAAAGGCGATACTTGCGAGTATCAAAAGCTTATGCGATGCATCAAAACCACCGACATCAAAGGTCGGATCAGCTTCAGCATAACCAAGCTCTTGTGCCTCTTTGAGAACATCTTCATACGCCACACCCTCTTGAATCATCTTTGTTAAGATAAAATTTGATGTCCCGTTCATAATCCCCATGATTGATTCGATATGGTTCGCGCTCAAACCGTTCCGTAGCGCACCAATGATTGGGATACCTCCTGCCGTACTTGCTTCATACATAAGAGGGATATCTCCTGCTATCTCTTGAAGCTCATAACGATGGTATGCAAGCATTGCTTTATTTGCCGTCACTACAGCTTTGCCACTAAGGAGTGCTTGCTTTACAAGTTTATAAGGGAAATCGATTCCCCCCATTACTTCCACGATGATATCAATCTCAGGATCGTTGATTACATCCATAGGATCTTGGGTTATAGGGAAATCAAAATCTTTATCTTCAAGCGCAACTCCGGCTTTAACAACTATCTTTTTCCCACTTCTTGCTTCAATGATATTTTTATTTTTTTGAAGTATCTTTGCGACACTTCCCCCTACTGTACCGAGTCCTAGTATGCCTACTTTTACCATATATTCTCAACCTTCACTTTTGTATTCACTCAAAAATTTCTTTATATTTCTTGCTGCTTGTCGTATGCGATTATCGTTTTCAATGAGTGCGATCCTTACATATTCATCACCATATTCACCAAAACCGATACCGGGGCTTACAGCTACTTTTGCCTCTGTTAAAAGCAATTTTGAAAACTCCAAGCTTCCTAGATGACGCATCTTTTCAGGAATCTTTGCCCACACAAACATACTCGCATTTGGTTTTGCCATAGCCCATCCCGCTTTACCGAATGTATCTATAAGCACATCTCTTCTCTCTTTGTATTTTGGGATAATCTGCTCATCTACTAAATGATTAAAATCATCAAGCGCAACGGTTGCCGCTACTTGGATGGGCGTATACATCCCGTAATCAATCCAACTTTTATACTTTTGAAGTGCGCCTATAAGCTTTGGATTGCCGACGATAAAGCCGACTCTCCAACCAGCCATATTATAACTTTTAGAGAGTGTGTAAGACTCCACTGCAACATCTTTTGCACCTTCTATCTCGAGGATGGAAGGAGTTTTATAGCCATCAAATGTGATATCGGCATACGCAATATCGGAGATGATATAAAATCGCTCCTGCTTGGCAAGCGCAACAAGTCTTTTGTAGAAATCCTTTGTCACGGTTGCTGTTGAAGGATTGTGAGGGAAATTAACCACAAGGTATTTCGCCTTTGGTACAGAGTTTTTAAGCGCACGCTCTAGATCCTCAAAAAATTGATCCTCGTCGACTTCAAAATTCTCTTCGTTAAAAGTAAGTTTCATCTTCTCAACATTACCGCCCGCAAGGACAAAAGCATAGGAGTGGATAGGATAGGTCGGGTCAGGAACGATTGCTACATCGCCCGGATTTGTGATCGCTTGCACGAGATGCACATATCCCTCTTTACTTCCCATTGTTGCGACAACTTCCGTCTCAGGATCCAAAATCACACCATATTTTCTCTTGTACCAATTTGCCATAGCAAGTCGCAATTTATATATCCCTTTACTCGCGCTATAGCCGTGTGTGTGTGGCTTTTTTGCAGTTTCGATGAGTTTATCAACCACAGGATCGAGTGCTTTGCCGTCAGGATTACCCATAGAAAAATCTATCACATCCTCCCCGGCACGGCGAGCTGCCATCTTCAAATCACCTATGGCTGCAAAGATATATTTCGGCAATCTATTTATCTTATCAAACTGTATTTCATCAAACATTTTCTTCTTTTCCCTTACCTTGGATGTTTCTAAAATTCTACCATTTTTTTGGACCGTTTAGCGCTCTAAATTCTTCTCTTTTTATCTCACTAATCTTTCCGTTTTTTATCATAAAATAGTGCTCTTTAAAATCTTTATAACCCGTTGTAGTATCGCCCGCTCCTATACTAAAAGCAGCTCGACTTGTTGCTATAAGCAGATTACGATCAGGTGCAAACTCAAAGGGTGCTTTTATGATCTGATGGGAAGATTTGCCGCTTGTCATATCATAGATACCAAACCATAATTTATACTTTGGTGTCAAAATGATTTTTGAACTCGCCGTTGCTGAGCTATTATTCTCTTGGTCTGCATCACTCGCCTCAACAGAACCATTATCTCCAAATGCCAAAGATTCATCTTTGACCTCCTTAAACTCATCTTTTGAGATAGTTCCATTGGCGACCATATCTTCAGGTATATTTTCTGAAGCATTCACTTCACCAAGAACCATCTCCTGAGTAAGAAACATCTGTCCACCATTTTTCTTACTCTGTACCGTATAGTCATAGATCATAAGCGAAGCAACAGCGCCTAGAAGAAAAAGAAGAAGCACAAAAAATAACCATCTGCCCTTTGGCTTTGGTTTTGCTTGATATACAGATATCGTCACATCCTCTTCATCGTCTATAAAATAATCCTTGCACTCCTGTTTCAAAGCAGAAAGATCTAAACCATAATCTCTCTCAAGTATAGAGATAAATCCAAGAGCTTGTACTTTTTTAAAGGCAGAAAAATCACGCTCAAAGAGTCTTTTTAGATTATCGGCTGATATATTGGTCTTTTTACTAATACTCTCGGTACTATTCTCTTCTAAAACATTTTCAAGATTCATCCATTCATCCTATGTAATAAAATTGCTGCTGCTGCACTGACATTGAGAGAATCAAACTCTCTTTGCATCGGTATTGAGACCATCCGGTCTATCTTAGGCTTTACCCTTTTTGATATTCCCTCACCCTCACTGCCAAGAACTAAAACATTTTTTTGTGAAAACTCTATATCACTAACAGCCACTCCATCCATCGCCGCACCATAGAGTTTGAAGCCAAGCTGCTGTAGCTCATTGATACAACTCAACGGATTTTGCTCGACGAGAAACGGGATATCAAAAAGAGCACCTGAACTACTTCTGGCAATCCCGGCAAAATTGAGTTGTCTCACACCACTGGCTATGATACCTTCAGCACCTAATGCATAGGCACTTCTAGCAATGGCTCCGATATTTCCAACATCACTGAGTGAGTCTAAAATGACCAAAAAGTTACTCTGCTTCATATCATTAAAACTTGTCTGCTCAAAATCTTCCACATCCAGGAGCAAACCTTGATGATTTCCGCCTTTACTCATAGAATCTGCCCATTTAGCTTCTAAAAACTTAATGCATACTCCGAACTCTTCAAATAACGGCTGAGGCAATATACCTTTTTTGGCAATATAGACTTTTGCTGTAGGGTTGATAATCAAAAGTGAGGAGGAGGAGATTATTTTTCTTTTAAAATAATCTCTTCATAGCACTCTTTAACACTCTTACCGCTCAGCTTTGATAAGAGTTTTGCTTTTATCTTCGGTGCGATTTCTAAATCGACCACATCCTCTGCATATAGAGTCTTTGGAGCATCTTTTTTACCCTCTATGATGACGACCCACTCACCTTTTATAGTCTCATCTTTCAAGCGAACAAAAACCTCACTCGGGGTTGTTCTAAAATAGGTTTGAAACTTTTTAGTGAGCTCTTTGGCGAGAAATATCTCTCTCTCAGGCGCAAAAACAGTAAGCTCTTCAAGGAGTTTGAGCAATCGGTGAGGCGCCTCATAAAGTATACTTGGGTTAGTCGCATTGAGCACTTCAGCGAGCTGCTCTTTTCTTTGCTTCCCTTTGTGTGGTAAAAACCCAAAAAAGTTAAAATCCACGCTTGCAAACCCACTTGCAACATATGCCGTCAATGCTGCATTGGCTCCCGGCAATACATCATAAGCGATCCCCTCTTTTTGGCAATACTCCACAAGTAACTGCCCCGGGTCTGAGATAGCAGGCATCCCTGCATCACTCACATAAACAACGCTTTTCTCTTTGAGCTCATTTGTGATTTCAGCAATTCTCTGTACTCCATTATGCTCATGAAAAGAAAGGAAATCTGCATCGATCTTTTGCATACCAAAACGCTCATGCAAAAGGTGCAAAAGATGCTTTGTCTCTCTTGTGTCTTCACATAAAAATAGCTCAGCTTCTTCAAATAGACGCATTGCTCTTAAAGTAATATCTTCAAGATTTCCTATGGGTGTAGGGATAAGTGTTAGCATAATGAAGCTCTCCTTGAGAGTAGGCAAAAGCTCATCTCAATGCCCCTCGCCAAAGCTTTGCTTGAAGCGAGAGTCAAATGAAAAAAATTAATTGAGGTTGTATTTTTTCTTAAATTTATCAACGCGTCCGGCTGCATCAACTATCTTCTCAGAGCCTGTAAAGAATGGATGACAAGCGTTGCAAATATCTATACTAAGTTCCGGTTTGTTTGATCTTACCTCAAACTCATTACCGCATGCGCAACTTACTTTTGTTGCCATATATTCCGGATGTATATCTTTTTTCATCGTTTATCCTTTTAGTTTATTTTAAAACAAAATAGCAACTAGTTGCGTGAGCCTTCTGCCGAAGAAAACTCAGCGTTAGCGTACGCAAGCTTATAGCTTTGCTATATTGCGTTATGTCAAATGGCGAGGCAACCAACCTGCTCTGATGCTAAAGCACCCTTCCACAAGAATACTCTTGGGGTCGCTGCAACCTACTCTAACTATTTCAGAGACAGCTTTTAAGGAGCAAATTATACCTAAAATTGTTTAAGATTTTTTGAAACCAAATATCAGATGATTAACTTAAGAGCCACAGCACACACGGCACTCTCACTTTTTAAGATAAGCGGCGTATCAAATCCGACTACTTTTTGTCCATCAAAAAATGCCATCTCATCACTCGTAAAACCACCTTCACAACCTACAACTATCGTATCGATATCTTTGTGCTCTTCGATATTATTGTGTGAGAAGTTAAGCATAGAGCTCTTGGGGTAAAGCGTGATAAACTCTTTAAGACTCTCTGCCTCATCCAATTTCATCATGCGGCTTCTGCCACACTGTTGTGATGAGCTAAGGAGTATTCGCTCTAAGCGCTCTAAATCAAGTTTAAAATTTTGCTGGCTTCGTTTGCAGTGGATAAAGGTGATTTTCGATACTCCGGCTTCGTTGAGAATCGGCAAAACTTTCTCTATATTTTTTGGCTCAATAATACACCATCCGATATGCAGCTCTTTTTTTGCACCAATTGGCATCATCTGCGTCTCTTGAAGCGAAAGGTGTGCCTCTTTTTTATCGATCGATATGATTTTATGAAGGTAAATCTCTTCACTTTTGATATCTCTCAAGGCGATAATATCGCCTAACTTATGGCGTCTTATCTTAAAGATGTATCTATGCGCATCTCCACTTAAAACGATGGAGCTGTTTGAGGCTTTCTCATGATAAAGATACTGCATTATCTTACCAATGTTGCCCAAAAGTATATAGCGAGTAAAAAAGTAATCTCAATCGTTATCGATAGTAGTGAGCTCTTTTTTATGGATTTTTCTTGCATCCAAAGCATTGTATTTGCCCTGACTCTCTTAAACTCGATGATACCGATAACAACGATACCGAGCACCATCACAAACACCCGTACATCAAAAGAAGATGCAGCAATCAAAAACAGAACGGTACCTGCAAATATCACCATGGAGACCATCGCCCAAAAGAGAAAATAACCGCTTCTAATGATCTTAGCAAAGGGCTCTTTAACTAACTGCGATACCGTTAGATTAAAAATCATAGTAGCCAAGAGTATCTCTATCGTAACTAAGTGGTATGTTATCGCTTCTTCTATCATGGGCTCTCTTTGTGAAAATAAAAAAGATTATACTCTATTTTGCTATAATCAACAAAACAAGAAAATGTAAGGACAGCCACTTGGTATCAATCAATGAAGCATTACAACGCATATACGATACGATA
Organism: Sulfurovaceae bacterium; assembly: GCA_037383745.1. GTDB lineage: Bacteria > Campylobacterota > Campylobacteria > Campylobacterales > Sulfurovaceae > BN30871. Next base: position 600 of record JARROQ010000049.1, on the reverse strand, counting down.
AAACCGCTCGATGAGAGAGAGACTATAGATATCATCGACTCCGAAGGAAGAATCTGTGCACAAGATATCATAGCGAAGATTGATCTTCCTAAATTTGACCACTCAGCTATGGATGGTTATGGCATAAGAATGGATGATTGTGGAAGGCTTTTTGAATGCACCAAGACGCTCTTTGCAGGCGATAAAGATTGTGCACCCCTCGCACAAAATGAGATCATCAAGATTATGACCGGAGCTCCTATCCCAAAAGGTGTCCAAGCCGTTGTACCTATAGAAAATATCACCGAAGAAGATGGCAAGATCAAACTACCTACTCAAGTAAAAATGGGCGCGAATATACGCCAAAAGGGTGAGGAGCTCAAAGCAGGGAGTGTGTGTATCAAAAAGGGTGAGTTGATTAATAGCTATACTATTGCTCTTTTAGCTTCGCAAGGCATCAAAGAGATAGTAGTTTTTAAAAAAGTTAATGCCGTAATTTTAAGCAATGGGAGTGAACTCAGAAGCTATCAAGACAAAGATATAGGCGCCTTTGAGATATACAACTCAAACACACCTATGCTTTATGCAAGACTCAAGGCTTTACGCTGTTGCTCTTATATA
>JARROQ010000048.1:0-23105 GCA_037383745.1 Sulfurovaceae bacterium | reverse complement strand
TTAATCCCCGCTTCTCATCGCAAAGAAATCTTTTTTAAATGCCTCAAATCGTTGCTCCAAGATAGCCTCTCGCATATCGCTCATAAGCGTGAGGTAGTAGTGGAGATTGTGGATCGTAGCAAGTCTAAAGTAGGTGAGTTCTCGTGCACGAAAGAGGTGCCGCAGGTATGATCTTGAGTAGTTGCGACAAGTGTAGCAATCACACGCCTCATCGATAGGCTTACTATCTCTCTCGTACGCTTTTGCTTTGATATTGAGCTTGCCAAAGGTCGTAAAGAGCGTGCCGTTTCTTGCATTGCGTGTCGGCATCACACAATCAAACATATCTACCCCTCTACTTACATTTTCAACCAAATCTTCAGGTGTACCGACACCCATGAGGTAGCGAGGCTTATCCTCCGGCATAAACGAAGTTGTGTACTCGACTGTCTCATACATCTGCTCGTTAAGCTCCCCGACACTCAGCCCGCCTATGGCAAACCCGTCAAAATCAAGCGCACAGAGCTCTTGAGCTGACTTTTTACGAAACTCTTTATCGATGCCGCCTTGGATGATTGCGAAGATATTTTGCTCTTTAGCGATTCCATGCGATTGGTTGGCTCTATGATAAGAGATTGACTGCTGTGCCCATCTTGTTGTGCGCTCTATACTCTCTTTGATACGCTCCTTTGTTGCGGGCAGCGCAACAAGGTCATCGAGTATCATCATGATATCACTGCCGAGGTTATACTGGATATCAAGCACTTTTTCAGGCGTGAAGTAGTGTTTGGAGCCGTCTATATGGCTTCTAAACGTGATGCCATCTTCATCGATCTTGACATTATCCGAGAGCGAAAAGGCTTGAAAACCACCGCTATCAGTTAAAAAACTATGGGGAAACTTTGTAAATCCTTGCAATTTGCCCATATCACGGATAAGCTCGTCCCCGGGTCTGAGGTAGAGATGATAGGTGTTGCCCAAGATGATCTTTGGGGTTAGTATCTCTTGCAAATCGATAGCATCAAGTGATTTAACTGCACCCACGGTACCAACAGGCATAAAAACAGGTGTTTGTATCGTTGAGTGCGCTGTTTTGATGGTGCAAGCGCGGGCATTTTTATCTGTTTTATCTAATTGAAATTCCATTTTGATATAATAATCCTTAAAATAATAGTGATATTTTACCAACACTATATAGAGAGCTATATGAAACAGATACTAATTTTTGCCGAAGGCGAGATTGCAAAACATTTTGTTAGTCGATTGAACAAGAAAAGAGTTGCGCAAAATCAATATCATGTAGTGAGCTACAAAAGCGATATGTCTGAACCTAAAAACAATCAAAATATCACTTTCTCTAAAGCTGACCCGACAAGCTTTAGCAGGATAAGCGCTCTTTTTGACGAGGCAAAATATTCTCAAGTTTTTATCATTTTGGATAGTGCTGAGGATGTCAAACATACTATGAAAAATATACGGACGATCGATGAGCGCATTCGTATCGTGCTTGTTAATCAATGGGAAGATAAACGGCTTGGCAGAGGGTACAATAATGTCACGATATTGGATGTATTTGATCTTATCTCCACTCATATCTATGATTTCCTCCCCAATATACCGGTCATTGCAAAAAATGTCGGGTTAGGTGAAGGCGAGATCATGGAGATGCGTATCCCTTTTGGGAGTGCATACGCCTTTAGGCATATCGGTTCTATCGTGCAGAAAAAATGGAAAATAACAGCCATCTATAGAGATGCTAAGCAGATCATACCGACGAATGCAACGATGATAAAGCCCAACGATACTATATTGGCGATAGGAAGACCTCTTGTGCTCGATAGTGTCTACAAAGGGGTCAACAGCCATAAAGGGCTTTTCCCGGAGCCTTTTGGAAAAAATCTCTATCTCTTTTTTGATTTTAGTGAAGATAAAGAAAATGCCTTACGCTATATCGAAGAGGCAAAATATTTTGCAAGCAAATTGGAGAAAAAAGAGCTTATTGTCAGGATTGTTAATCCGACCGATTTCCCACTCATAGAAAAGCTCAAAGAGATGCAAGATGAAAAGCTCACACTCTTGATATCTTATGGTGCCGAAGAGGAGAAGTTTATCATTACGGATGATGTACAAAAGTATGATATCGGTATGGTGTTTTCAAGTGTCAATACTTTTTTGCAAGAGGGGCGTATGCATATGTTGTATGAACTTAAAAAACTTGTTTACCTCTTTGGAGATACCTCTTTGGAATATATCGATTCATGTATGGTAAGGATGAATGATAAGGAGAAGATGGAGTCGATCTCATCGAGCGCGTTTGACATTGCTGAGACATTCGGATTGAAGCTTATGCTTTGTGATTATGACCCTGAGGCTGATTTTGACAATAAGAAGATGATTGTTGAACACTATGAAGCGCTTTCTCACATCTTTAATACAGAGCTTGAGGTAGAACAAAAAGTAGCCAACCCTGTGCGTGAGATATCAAATATGAAAAACATCCTCCAGGTTGTGCCGTTCAACGGAAAATGGCAAGCCGATTCTTATTTTCAATTCTTTGCGATGAAATTTTCTGATTATCTTTTGACAAAACATAAGCATTCAAAAATACTTGTTCCATACGATGTCGGTGACGAGTAGAGATATTTTAACCACAAATAAGATACAATCAGGGTATATAATTTTTTTATTTTAAGGCTAATGTCATGATAATTCCTATTCATTTTCAACCAAAATCTTCTATGGATTATGAGATAACTATTGATGAGTTGCCTTGTTTACGTTTTGATAAAAGGGTGGCGATTATTACAAACCCGACCATTGCAGCGTTTCATCTTGAAACGCTCCTCTCTAAGCTCGAAGTCAGAGAGCTGCATATCGTAGAGATACCTGATGGTGAAGCCTATAAAAATATGGAAAGCGTAGAGTTTATCCTCGATAAGCTTTTTGGTTTTAAACTAGATAGAAAGTCGATGCTTATAGCCTTTGGAGGCGGTGTCATAGGCGATATAACGGGTTTTAGTGCCAGTTTGTATCAAAGAGGGATTGATTTTATTCAGATACCGACCACGCTGCTTTCACAAGTCGATGCAAGTGTCGGCGGTAAGACGGGAGTCAATAACAAATACGGCAAAAATCTAATCGGCTCATTTTATCAGCCAAAAGCAGTCTATATCGACCCAAAATTTCTTGATACACTACCAAAAAGAGAGTTTGCAGCAGGCATTGCAGAGATGATTAAGATGGCAGTGACATTTGATGCCGAATATTTTAAATATCTCCAGAGTGTTGATTTGCATGATAAAGAGATGCTCAAAGAGGCGATAGCAAAAGCAGTAACTATCAAAGCTAATGTTGTTGCAAAAGATGAGAAAGAGAGTGGCATCAGGGCAGTGCTCAACTATGGCCATACATTTGCACATGTGATAGAAAATGAGACCAACTACTCAACATATCTTCATGGTGAGGCTGTGGCTATAGGAATCGTCATGGCAAATACACTTGCATGTAAGCTTGGGTTGCTTGATGAACATGAAGCTAAGCAGATCAAATCGCTCTTAAAGCATTATGGTTTGCCGACAGAGTACACCATAAATGATGTCGAGAGTTTCTATGAGCACTTCTTCTTAGATAAAAAGAGTGCTAACAATGCGATCACTTTTGTTTTGCCGCAAGGGATAGGTAATTTTAAACTCAAAGCAGATATTGATAGTGATGTGATTAAAGAGGTATTACAAGATTTTGGAGAAGAAAAGAGTGAGTAGATATTGTATGAGATTATTATCTCTATTTTTTGTTGTTACTTTGGCTGTTTTTGCATCAAATGACGTTATACAGGTGGCAAATTCGGAGCAAAACCAAACGTCAAATCAAGATCTCAATGCAAATATTGAGTCTGTAGGTTCCAATGCAGAGTATATCCAAGAGCTTATCGCTCAAAAAGAGAACATAAACAAAGAGCTCAATGAAAATAGTGTATGGTATAAGGTCTATAGCAACTACAATACCTATAGAGATCTCATGACAAAACAAGATATTCTCAACAATGAGATAAGCTCACTCTTAAGTAAAAAGCAGACCCTTAGCGTGCAAGCACAGCTTGAAGAGCTGGGAAAAGAAAAAGACACCATAAGAGAGAAGATACAGCTTCTCTCTGGTGAGTATAAAGATGATCCTTTTAGAAAACTCCTTATGCCTCCGCAGATCGAAGAGGCACCAAGTGTCGGGAATCCTTTCGCGATACTCAGTGGCGTCTCTTATAAAAAGAAGCTCGATAGTGATCGATTGGAGTATAAAAGCAAATATCAATCTTTAGAGAATATCATCATCAATCTTGAGAAAAAGCAGGATATTCTAGAGGAACTCATCAAGCTCTCCACGCCGGAAAATGCAGCTGCTTATCAAGAAGAGTTTGAGAGTACAACGCTTCAAATCCAAACCTTTTTACCTGTTTTGGATATCTTTAAAACAACCTATGATGTCTACGAGAAGAAGCTTGAAGAGGTTAAACTTCCTGTTAATTCAGCCATCAAAAAAGAGCTAGAGAAGCTTATCTCCATAGGGGGTGTCGTTCTTTTCTTTCTTATATTGATTATTGGACTCAAATATCTTGTAAAGCGCTATATGTCCGATACGGAGCGTTTTTATACCATTAACAAAGCACTCAACATCACTTTTATCGTCCTCCTTCTTTTTACGATGCTCTCGGCTTATATCGAAAATGTTTCCTATTTTGTGACAGTCGTCGGTTTTGCATCGGCGGGTATCGCGATTGCAATGAAGGACTGGTTTATGAGCCTTTTGGGATGGTTTGTTATCATCTTCGGTGGGGCGATTAGGGTAGGTGATAGGGTAAAATTCATAAAAAATGGTGCTGTTTATGTGGGAGATATCGTTGATATCTCACTCCTTAGAATGACACTCCATGAAGATATCACTCTTACAACTCTTATGTCCAACAGAAGATCGGGTCGTATCATCTTTATCCCAAACAATTATGTTTTTACCGATATGATCGCAAACTATTCACACGACGGGCTTAGCACGGTTTGGGATGGGATCGACTTTCTTGTTACTTTTGATTCAAACTATAAAAAAGCCGCTGAACTATCAAAACAGATAGCAACAAAATACTCAAAAGGTTATACGGATATCACTAAAAAAAGACTCAATAAAATACGCAGTCACTACAGTATGAAGAGTATCAATGTCGAGCCAAGGATATTTACTTTTATCGAGCCGTATGGAGTCAAGATAAGTGTTTGGTATCATACAAATAGTTTTGCGACCTTGTTTTTTTAAAACATTCGGTTGCCGAACAAATCAATTTGATACTCAGGTTATGATGCAAAATTTGGGCGCGCATACTATCAGCCAAAGCGAGAGCGATTGTGATGTTGTTGTGGTCAATTCATGCACGGTTACCAACGGGGCAGACAGTTCCGTAAGAGGGTATATATCGTCTCTAAAGAGAAAAAATCCAAATGCAAGGGTAATTCTAGCAGGTTGTGGTGCGTATCAAAAAGGTGAAGAGCTTTTAAAACAGAAAAAAGTTTTTGGTATCATTGGGCATTCAAAAAAAGAATCTATAGCCGATTTTATAAGTACAAAAGAGTCGTTTGTAGAGCTTGGTGATTTTGACCATATTGATGAGACGATTGTTCAAGATTTTATAGGCAAGAGCAGAGCATTCATAAAGATACAAGAGGGGTGTGATTTTGAGTGTTCTTACTGTATCATCCCCAAAGTAAGAGGGGCATCAAGATCGCACAAAGAGGCAACCATCTTGGAGCAGATCGATATACTTGCGCACAATGGATTTGGTGAGTTTATCTTGACGGGCACCAATGTCGGAAGTTACGGTAAAGGCACAGATACATCTCTGGCGCGACTTCTCAAGAAGATTTCGCTCATCAGAGGCGTGAGGAGAGTCCGCATAGGATCGATGGAACCTTCTCAGATCGATAGTGAATTTCTAGAGCTTTTAGATGAGCCGTGGATGGCAAAACATCTGCATATCGCTTTGCAGCATACGAGTGATACAATGCTAGAGCGTATGAAGAGAAACAACAGATTTGTCGGCGACCAAAAGCTTTTTGAACTGATTGCTTCAAGGGGCTATGCCTTAGGAACAGATTTTATAGTGGCACATCCCGGCGAGAGTGATGCTCTATGGCAAGAAGCATTGCAAAGGATAGAGGTGTTGCCTCTTACTCATATCCATGCTTTTACCTACTCAAAAAGAGACGGGACGGAGTCTGCTTTGATGCGTGATAGCGTACATGGAGATACCGCCAAATCAAGGCACAGAGAGCTTACAGCTTTGATAAAGGATAAAAACTATAGATTTAGAAAAGAACACAGTAAGAATCTTGAAGTTTTGATAGAGCAAAGTGACAGAGAGTTTTATAGAGGGTATGATCAGTATTATAATAGTGTAGAGGTGCTCACCAAGCGAGATATAGCCAATAGTTGGGTGAGCTTAGAAGATGTGGAGGTCAAAGATGAAAAAAACTATTCAAAAATTTAGATTTACGCAACTAAAGATAGTCTCAATCCTATTTTTTGTTTTGGTTGCACTCATTCTTTTTGCTTTTTTGAGAGACAACACAGAGGTTATAACGCATGAACAAGCAAATATGCTCTATAGCGAAGATAAGATCACAAAGATAGTCGTAGAGGGCAAATACCTATTGCTTCATACGCAAGATAATGTCTATAAAGTATATAAATATGCTATCAATTATAAAAAATACTTCGAGAAATTTCCTGTTGAGCTTAAAGAGGAGTCGCACTATCTAGGCTGGTTCTTTTTCGCCTTGATTACTTTGATGCTTCTTGCACTTTTTTATCGCTATAAAGACTATCTTAAAAAAGGGACAAGCGTCGAATCATTGCGTGCAGGCTTTACAAATCAAGGCAATGAAGCCATAGAGGCGATAAGTTCAAATGTGAGATTTTCAGATGTTGCCGGTATAAAAGATGTCAAGGAGGAGCTTGAGGAGATCATCGATTTCTTGAAAAATCCAAAGAAATATAAATCACTCGATATCAAACTTCCCAAAGGTGTACTTCTCATCGGGCCTCCAGGCGTCGGAAAGACTATGATATCCAAGGCAGTTGCCGGCGAAGCCGGTGTTCCGTTCTTCTATCAAAGCGGTGCCTCTTTTGCTCAAATATATGTAGGCATGGGGGCAAAGAGGGTCAGAAATCTTTTTGCAAAAGCAAAACAGATGGCGCCAAGTATCGTATTTATCGATGAGATTGATGCAGTCGGTAAGAGCAGGGGCAATCTAAGAAACGACGAGCGAGAAGCAACACTCAATCAGCTACTTACAGAGATGGACGGCTTTGAAGAGAATAGTGGCGTTATCGTCATCGCAGCGACAAATAAGGTTGAAGTGTTAGACGAGGCACTCCTAAGAGCAGGGAGGTTTGATAGAAGGATATATCTCTCTTTGCCTGATATTGAAGAGCGCACAAAGACATTGGAGCTTTATCTTAAACATAAAAATCATAATGTTGATATCAATCAGCTTGCTAAAATGACGGCAGGTTTTAACTTTGCAGCTATCGATACACTCGTCAATGAAGCGGCCCTCCATGCGCTTAGGAAAGAGAAAAAAATAGTCGAGATCGAAGACTTTGAGGCAGTCAAGGACAAGGTAATATTGGGCAAAAAGAGACTCCTTGTGCTCAATGAAAAAGAGATGGAAGTGCAAGCTGTTTATCAGGCAGCAAAGGCGCTTGTGGCAACTTGGCTCGATATAGAATTTGATAGGATAGGGATATTTTACAATAGATTTTTAGCATCCAATGATGATATGGCAAGTAAAAATCAACTGCTTAATCGTATCAAAGTTTATCTTGCGGGCACTGCGGCGACAAAGAAATATTATGGGGAGAACTTTGTCAACTCCAGTAGTGATATCAAGGAGGCAAAGGCTCTTGCGCAGCGATTGACTTTTGATCTTTCCATGGGAGATAAGTTCTTTTCCGATGCAAAAGAGAGCGAGGATATATTGCAAGCATCACTCAATGATGCCGCCTCAATCATAGAGAAACTTGCCTCTGTGCATAAAAATATCACAGGATATTTGCTAGAAAATGAGTCTATCACACAAGAAGAGACGAGAGAGATGTTGCGTGAGATTTTTTAGTGGTTTTTTGTTTGCAAATGAGCAAAAGCTCTTTAGCAAATACCTCAGAGATGATGATTTTACCGTAGCGGGCTTTAGTCATGGGGCACAAAAGGCTCTAGAGTTTGCGCTTGCTAGCGAAACTAGGATTGATCGGCTTATCTTGCTTTCTCCCGCTTTTTTTCAAGAGAGAGAAGAGGCTTTCAAAAGAGCACAAAAACTACATTTTGCAACCAATAAAGAGCGTTATGTTAAAAATTTTCTTCAAAGTGTAGTCTATCCTACTAAAGATAGAGATATCAGTAGCTATCTGCAAGAGGGGAGTCAAGAAGAGCTTGATGCACTTTTAGAGTATGAATGGGATCAAGATAAGCTAGCTACGCTAAAAAGCCAAGGAGTGGAGATAGAGGTCTTTTTGGGTGCATGTGATAGGATCGTAGATACCGAGAAAGTCGTAGGTTTTTTTGCTCAAAATGCAACAACTTATCTCATAAAAGAGGCAGGACATTTACTTGATATTTCATAATATAAATAAAGTACGATAAGATGAAAAAAGTGGTAGTTATCACAGGATGCTCGAGTGGAATAGGGCTAGAGACATCGCTATACCTTCAAAAGATGGGTTATCTAGTTTGTCCAACAGCAAGAAAAACAGAAGATGTAGCAAAGCTTCAAAAATTAGGTTTTGAAGATGCGATGCAACTTGATGTTAGAGAGCACGATATGATTAGCAAAGTCATTAATGAAGTCAAGATGAGATATAAAAAGATAGATATTTGGTTCAATAACGCCGGATATGGACAGCCCGGAGCACTTGAAGATGTGCCGACAAATGCACTCAAAGAGCAGTTTGAGACCAATGTTTTTGGGCTCCATGAGTGCACAAGACAGATAGTGCCCATCATGTTAGAGCAGGGCTTTGGTAGAATCATCCAGCATAGCTCAGTTCTTGGCATCGTAGCACTGAGCGGAAGAGGGGCGTATAATGCAAGCAAGTATGCGATCGAGGGGTTGTGTGATACACTCAGACTCGAACTCAAAGAGACACCTATCGAGATGATTACGCTCAATACAGGACCGATTACGAGTGATTTTAGAAGAAATGCAATCATAAAACTCAAAGGAAATATCGATATAAATCACTCAAGATTTAAAGAAAAATACGAAAATTCTCTCGCAGGAACGGCAAAAGGTGTCCCCTTTAATGAAGAGGCGATAGCAGTCGCTAAGATTGTGCATAAGATTATCGAAGCAAAAAATCCAAAGCCAAGATACTATATAACAAAAGCAACGTATCTATTGGGTGCGCTCAAGAGAGTGCTCTCTACAGGCCTATTGGATAAAATACTTTCAAGGATATAAGGAGCGAGTGTGGATTTGATCAAAGTCGGAGTGATAACAACAAGCGACAGAGCGTCGCAAGGGATTTATGAAGATATCTCGGGGAAAGCGATTATAGAGGTGATGGGTGAGTATCTCCTCAATGAGTGTGCATATGAGTATCGATGTATCCCTGATGAGCAGCCTATCATAGAAGCTACTCTGCTTGAATTGGCAAAGAGCGGGTGTGACCTTATCGTCACGACAGGAGGAACGGGTCCGGCACCTAGAGACGTGACCCCTGAGGCGACTGAAGCCGTTTGCCAAAAGATGCTTCCCGGTTTTGGAGAGCTTATGCGCTCTACGAGTCTTCGCTTTGTGCCTACGGCTATACTCTCTCGTCAAAGCGCAGGTGTGTGTGAAAAGTCGCTTATCGTTAATCTTCCCGGCAAACCTAAATCGATACGAGAATGTCTAGAGGCAGTTTTTCCCGCTATTCCATATTGTTGCGATCTTATCGGGGCTTCTTATATGGAAGCTAATAGTGAAAATATCACGATATTTAGACCAAAACAGTAGTTTTTAGATAAGATTTTATATATCTATTATATTAAGATAAGCAAAAATCCTTATTTATAATTTTTTCTTTATCTTACTATTAGTCATTTTTGCCTAGAATTATGACCAACTAAAACCTAAAGGTGTCTATCTTATGCGATCTCTCTTACTTCTAACACTTCTAACTCTTTTTGTTTCTGCAGATACAAACAATAATCCTTATAAAAATGAAGCCATCAAAGCTGTCAAAACATTAGGCAAAGCACTCAAGGGTGACCTTCAAAAATATATGAAACAAGATCCATCCGGTTTAGCCGCTTTTGGTTTTTGCACAGGAAAAGCACAAGAGATTACTGAGAGTGTTAACAAAAAATTACCAAACAATGTAAGCGTCAGAAGAACATCAAACAAGGTAAGAAACCCACAAAATAAAAAAGATACTCTTGATAAATGGGTGATGATTAGTCAGTATGGCCCCGGAAAAGCAAATCACAAAAATCTTTTTATCGTCGAAGGTGATGGTTTTACAAGAGCCTATAAGCCGCTTTTTGCAGATAAAGCATGTCTTAAATGCCATGGAGAAAATATCGCTGAGCCACTCAAGGCAGCTATAGACACAGCGTACCCTCAAGATAAAGCAGTTGATTATAAAGAGGGCGAACTAAGAGGTTTTATCATCTCAGAAGTTAAACACTAATGTAACTTATTTTTTTGCCATAAGCACAAAGACATCAAAATTGCCATGCGGTTTTTCGATGCTATGTGCTTTTTCTGCGCTAATCTCTTTAAATCCAACAGCTTTTGCCATCTCTTTTAAATTTTCAAAATCAAAGCCAAAATGATATACGCCGTCATTGTTGTCATGAAAAGTTCCATCTTCGCTTCCCAAATCAGCAATAGCTATAAAGCCTTTTTCTTGCAACATTCCATAGAGTTTGTGAAATAGGGCACCTATATCTTCGATGTGATGTATAGTCATGGAGGAGATGATGCCATCAAAACACTCTTGACACTTATACTCCGCTAAAGAACTTTTTACTATGGAGACAGGGCAGTCAAACTGACTCACCTTGGATTGGAGTTCCGCGAGCATAGAAGCAGAGCTATCAAGTGCTGTGATCTTTTTTACTTTTGCAGATATAAAGTAGCCAAGTAATCCAGTACCTGCACCTACATCTAAAATCTTATAAGTCGGCTTCATATCTATATTATTTAGTATGACATCTGCAATACCTTTTGCATTTTGAACTCTTCGACTGCTCATATCCCAATTTTTTGACTTATGCTTAAATTTATCTTCCATCTATTCCCTTTTAATATTAATTAATCTAAAAAAGCGTATCTTTTTTCTCTATCTTGATGCTATCCCAAAAGAAATCAACATGTTTCTCAAAAAGAGAGACCATAGAGGAGGTTGATTTTTTATCTACTTTTAAAAGTGATATCTGCATCTGGTAAAAGAATAGGGGTGCAAAGAACTCATGGGCAAGCATAAGCGGGTCAGATGAACGGATCATATCCTCTTGCATCATCATAAAGAGGAGTCCGGAAAGTTTTTTGACATTCTCTTGAAATAGAGACTCATTGTATATGTCTCGTATCTTTCCATTGCTAAATATCTCTTGCATCATAAGGCGAAATAGGGAGTCATTTTGGTTATCAAAGCTGATAAGCTTGAATTTGTTCGATATAGAGTGCAGCAGGCTCTTGCCTTGCTTGTAGGCATCAGGATCAGCACTGATCTCCTGGAAGATATTGGCTATGAGTAGGGAGGCGAGATCGTTTATGATGGTCTCTAGTATCTCATCTTTGTTCTTAAAGTGGTTATAGAGTGCACTTTGTTCAATGCCGATAGCTTTTGCTATCTCCCTTACCGTTGTAGCTTTGTATCCATTGCTAGCAAATAGCTTTAAAGAGGTATCAAGTATCTTTTGCTTCGTGCTTTTATCGCCCATATCGTCCGTCCTATAGGGGGTTTAAGGGTATTATAGTGAACATCTGTTCTTTTGTCAAGTATCTAAGAAAGAAAAGAAGTGAACATCTGTTCTTTTCTTCTTTTCTCAATAGGGTATAAAATGAACACTTGTTCTTAAAGCAATAAACATAGATTAACCTAATGTGAACATCTGTTCTTATCTATCTTTGCAAGCTCCCCAATATAGGGCTTTAGAGCCTACCCACTTATTAACTGTAATTGAGAATAGGGTATATTATATATTTATTAGTATTAGATATTAAATAATATACTATAAAGTATCAATGATAACAAAAGGAAGAGTCCATTTTAATATTAATTAACATATAATTAAATGTTTACTTGTAAAAAAGAGCAGATCATAAAACTCAAAAATCACAAAAAATTAGAATTTGAAAGTAGTAAGCGTCTAATATATATAATTTTAATAGAATTTATATTATGTTAACCAATGTATATATTGAGGGAAATATGGAGGGTTCAGCGAAAGAAAGGCACACAAGCTAGTTAGACCGCGCCACAACCCAACTCTCAAAAGTATATTCTATTATATATTTAACCATTCTTGATATAGATGATATAATGGTAGTAACTTATTTTCATAGGAGTGACTTATGCCGGCATCACATAAATGGTTCTATGGTCTCTACATTGTTATTTGGATCGCCTTAGCTATAGATCCAAAATTCCCGGATGATTGGTTGCTTGAAAATGTACTTGTATTTATATTTTTCCCTATTGTGATTTGGTTGGATATCAAATACAAATTTTCAATCACTGCTCTTTGTTTCTTGTTGTTCTTTGGTATCTTGCATGCACTAGGAGCTCATTTTACATATGCCGAGATGTCATACTTTGATAGCATTACTCATTTTTTTGGGTTTGAGCGCAATCACTTTGATAGAATGGTGCACTTCCTTTTTGGAGCTTTGGTCTTTAAGCCTCTCTTTGAGATCGTCATCCATTATATCAAGCAAGTGAAACTCGCCTTGCTTTTTGTCTTTACTCTCATCGCCACGATTTCTACTGTATATGAATTGCTTGAATGGACTGCTGCGATGACATTTTATCCTGAACTTGGTATGGCATATCTTGGAACACAAGGCGATATCTGGGATGCACACAAAGATACACTCGCCGCTATTACCGGGGCACTATGTAATATCATCTTTTTTTATTGGCATTATAGAAAAGTATTTGAGAAGAAATAAAGAGGATTGGATAATGAAATTACTAAAACTATTTTTGCTTTTAAGCATTGGATTATTGGCTGATATAATGCCAAGCGGCATTAAGATGGAGCAACTATCACCTATCATAGAAAATGGCTGGAATGATCATAATCAAACGCTCAATCAGCTCATCATAGATAACGGACAGAAAAAGCTACATGAGATATTAACAGGACTCGATGAGCCTTTTTCTAAGAAAGGAAAATCTTTTCGGGAAACCCCAAATTTTTTACTTACTAGGGATGACTATTATTTTATATTTTCTTATGTAAAGTATTTGGAATACCAAGGGAAGATTGATCAAGCAATTGAGGTCTATATCAGAGCATTGAAAGGGCTTGCTAAAATAAAAAATGATTCTGTTATAGGCTATATTTATCATCTTGTTATGGAGAAGATAACAGTAGAAAGTATTAATCAGATGATTAAAACAAAAAAAGTTAACACGAAACAATTGATAAATATAAAGGAAGAATTGCAATCCGCCCTATTTCTAAATAATACTGTATTTTTAGATACTGTCATAAATGAATTAGGAAATGATGAAATTTCTTTAACTCAAGATGGTTTAAATCGAGAAAATGATCTTAATATACAGATAGCAGGTAAAACATTATTTTATACTGCTACGCTTTCACCGGAGCATTTTTTTGAAATGAAAAAAGATATAGATGAAGAAATAAAAAGAAACAGAGCACTATTGAAAAGTTTAGAGAGATAGACTATTTAGTGGGATTATCTTGTGCACATTCTTTGAGTTTTTTGTTATAGTCTTGAAGCATATCTATGTGTTCAAAATAAATAAATCCGGTTCGTGGCATGGCAACCTGCCCTAGCATTTTCCCGATATAGTCAGCTAAACATTCATAATCATGCTCTATATGCAATTTGTCATATAAGCTTATTTTCAAAGAGCATAATGTAATCTTTATGATTGCCCATTTATTCAAGTCTTTTTTTGACGCTTCTTTGATCTCTTGATTGAACAGTTTGTATTTTTCGCGAGATTCAAGTTTGAGGACTTTTGCCATTTTTTTAAAACTATTTTCTGTGTATCTCTTCGTAGCAAGGCTGACCTGAGTCATCAACTTTTCATAATTCTCTTTATCGACATCTACATCGAGTTTATCTAGTTTGGTTAATCCTTCATAAGCATGCAATATGCCTTGTTTTTCCTCTTCTAGCTTTACGAAAAAAAGTGACTTATCGGGTGGTGGATATTTTTGTAGCAATAGATAATCTTCTTTTGTATGACACTCTAGGTGTGTGTAGAGCTTTTGATAGAGTACCAAAGAGAATATATAACTCATCATTCCTTTTTTATGTATGAGTGCATGAAGATTGAGAAGATTCTTCTTTAAAAGTTTATCATGCAACCCCTGCTCTTGTTTGTGGGATAAAAGATTTAGGTAAAGTATGGATATTTCAAAAAAATCTCTAAATTGTATAGGTAAATGTTGATTTATTGTTTCAGAGTCTGCATAAGAGCCTGATTCTGGAAAAAGATCATCTACTTTTAGATACTTATGTAGCAATCTTTCAAAATCTTCTTTTATCTTTTTTTGTGTGCTATTGGTTTCGACATCAGCCAATGTAAGGCTTGTATTACTATGAATATCGAGTTTTTCATAAAATGCACTCGAATAAGTCGCATTTATATCAGCAAGAAAATCTTGCGCTGGAGATGCAAATGTGATAACACTAAGTAAGATGATGCTTGTGAGTATCTTTGACATATAATATTTTACAAGTTTATTATTAAGCGTAGATAATGGTCGGAGTGACAGGACTTGAACCTGCGACCTCTACCACCCCAAGGTAGCGCGCTAGCCAGACTGCGCTACACCCCGACTTTTGAAGAATGAGATTATAGCACAGCTTTGCTAATGCTTATAAGCATATATCGCCCTATTTAAGTACAAAATTTTGTTATAAAAATTATTACAAATATTATCCTATTGTTATAACCTACCCCTATAATCCTCTTATAGTCAGAAATCTTAGAGGAGGCTACATTATGACACAAGCGAGAGTTGTTCAAGGTCAAGAGGAATCATATAGGGAATTTTTTGTAAATTCAAACAAAAATTATTTTCGATCAGTTATACAATCAAAATCAAAATATGAAGAGTATAGATATGATCGTGGTATAAGCATAAGCTCTACAAATGTAAAAGGGATCATAACCTATGTCAATAAAAACTTTTGTGAAATGAGCGGATACGAAAAACATGAGCTATTGGGAAAAAGTCACAATGTCATCAGGCATCCTAATATGCCAAGAGAGATATTTAGAGAGATGTGGGAATGCATCGATAGCGGCAAAGATTGGGTCGGTATCATAAAAAATCTAAGAAAAGACGGTAAGTACTACTGGGCGCATAGTCATGTGATTCCGATCATTGAAAATAACTTTATCATCGGGTATAGCTCCTTGAGAAAACCGGTCTTGAGAAATGAGCTTGATGAAGTAATCATCCGATACAATAAAATGCTTTTAGAAGAGTAGGTTTAAGTATTTATAAATTTGTTTATTTAATTCTGGTATAAATTGTGACATTTTTATCGTCTTTGTATTGCTTGATAAATTTATTGGGTGATATAGAAATAATTTTTGCTTCGTTTTCTTCGTGCTGCTTTTTATTGCATGTTAGATCCATAACTAAATCAACTATAAAAAAATCAGGATTATCCTCGTCTTTTTTAATGGTTTTCAATTTACATTCATTAATTTTTGTTATGAACTTACCGTTTAGTATTTTCCATGAACCCTTTTCATCTGTTCTATAGATTGCAATTAAATTATTTTTTTCATCAAAGAATTTTGCATCCACTTGCGTAGTATAAAGATGACTTTTTGAATAATGCTCAATAGCATCAAGAATTGCATTTATTTTTATTTTCGTTTTTAATTTTGTGTGAATATGCCAGCTACCAAAAATTTCCGAAAATAAAGTGTGATAAAGATCAGGATTATCACACTCAAAACAGTTGAGAGAATAGTAAGTTCTACACCATTGTCTACTTTACCGATCAGCAAAAAAACAAATGCATTACAAAATCCTGCAAGTAAGATCATGATGGTAATGCCGGTGAGTCTAAGCTTATCAAAAAAACCAAAGATAAAGCTCGCTATCGTTCCGCCACCGACGCCAATAAGAATGAAAAGCGGATTGATATTTAAAAATACATTTTCCCCTGCACTGATATCATCAAGCGAAAAAGTGATTGTTCTTAAAAATAAAATAAACATTTCAAATATCAGTAGATAGAAAGACGATATAACCTGTATAGCAACAAACACGAAAGCGAGATAATAAAAGAGTTTCTCGTTTGTATCCCTATCAATGCTTTCAAATGTTTCTTCCATGGTATCTCCTAAGAATTTAAAGTGCTTCTCTTATGACGATAGCATAATGGAGTATCCAAAGATTAAGCAGCAAGATAAGCAGTGAAGAGGCTCGCGAGATGAGATGCTGCACTTTAGTTCGCTCTTTATCGTTAGTGATGATGGCTATGATGAAATGTATGATTGTGAGTACCACAACGATAGCGACTAAGATTAGCTTTTTTTGCAAAGCATTGATGACCTCTGAGCCGTCTCCATTAAAGAGTGGCGCTAATAGAGAAAAACTTTGCGCCATGATCGTGCCTGTTATGAGTAGGATGACGAGTGAGACGAGTTGATAGTACCCAAATATCGGCCCTATCTTTGGATAGACAGCCTGTTGGGCTTTTTTGTCTCTAAGAAAGATCCCAATCATTGCCATAAAGATAGAGCCCCCTATCCATGCGATCGCCGCAAAGAGATGGAGGTGGAGCGCTATCTGTTTCATCATGTATCCAGTTTGAGCACTGCCATAAATGCCTCTTGTGGCACCTCGACTCTCCCTATGGATTTCATCCGTTTTTTTCCGGCCTTTTGTTTCTCTAGAAGTTTTCTCTTACGCGTGATATCTCCACCGTAACATTTTGCCGTTACATTTTTACCCATCGATTTGACATTGGTTCTTGCGATGATATTGTTACCGATACTCGCTTGGATAGCTACCTCAAAAAGTTGTCTCGGGATAAGTTCTTTGAGTTTTTCGACAAATGCAAGTCCCCTATTGCGCGCTTTATCTTGTGGTACGATGATAGAGAGTGTGTCAACCACCTCACCGGCAACTCGGATATCGAGTCGGACTAGGTCTCCTTCTCTAAAACCAATCGGCTCATAATCAAAGCTTGCATACCCCTTGGTGGTACTTTTGAGTTTGTCATAAAAGTCCATAACGATCTCATTCATGGGAATATCATATTCGAGCAACACCCTGCTCTCATTGAGATAGTCCATCTTTATCTGCAAACCTCTTCGATCATTAAGAAGTTTGATGAGTGAGCCTATATATTCGCTCGGTGTTAAGAAGGTCGCTTTCACATAAGGTTCAAATATTTTCTCTATCTTTTGTGGCTCTGGCAATTCGCTTGGATTTTGTATCATCATCTTTTGCCCGTCGGTTTTTAGTATCTCATAGATAACGGTAGGTGCAGTTGCTATGAGATCGAGATCAAACTCTCGCTCCAAGCGCTCAATGACAACTTCCATGTGAAGCATTCCCAAAAATCCTGTTCTAAACCCGCTTCCAAGTGCCATGGAGCTTTCAGGCTCAAAACTGAGTGAGCTGTCATTGAGTTTGAGTTTATTGAGTGCATCTCTAAGATCTTCAAATTTATCGGTCTCTATGGGGTAGATGCCGGCAAAAACAAACGGTTTTGCCGGTGCAAAACCGCCGATAGGCTTTTCAGTCGGATGTTTTGCATCCGTGATAGTGTCGCCGACTTGTATGGATTCGAGATTTTTTAATCCCATAACGACGATGCCAACCTCGCCGGTATGAATCTCTTTTGTTTTAATCGGTGCGATAGGATTTGGATACATCAAATCAAGTATCTGATGCTCTTTTTTCGCGCCCATAACTTTGACCGTCTGTCCTTTTTTGATGCTACCTTCAAAGACTCGTACGAGCGCGAGTGCTCCTAGATAGTTATCAAACCAACTATCATAGATAAGTGCTTTTGCAGGTGCATCTTCTTTGCCGCTTGGTGCCGGAATCTTTTCGATAATTGTATCGATAAGCTCTTTTACGCCCTGCCCTGTTTTTGCTGAGATGAGATTGTGCTCTGTTGTGTCAAGCCCTATCGCCTCTTCGAGTTCACTGAGCACTCTGATGGGATCGGCAGCAGGTAGATCGATTTTATTGACAACAGGAAGAAGCTCCAAGTTATTTTCCATAGCTATATAGACATTGGCGATAGTCTGTGCCTCAACACCTTGCGCTGCATCAACGATAAGGAGCGCACCCTCACTTGATTTGAGCGAGCGACTTACCTCATAAGAGAAATCGACATGGCCCGGGGTGTCTATGAGATTGAGTATATAGTGCTTGCCATCTTTAACATAATCAAGTCGCACGCTTTGTGCTTTGATAGTAATGCCCCGCTCTTTTTCGATATCCATCGTATCCATAACTTGCGCCGACATTTTTCTCTCTGCAACTGCGCCGCACTCTTGGATGATACGATCTGCAAGCGTTGATTTGCCATGATCAATATGTGCTATGATAGAGAAATTTCTTATCTGTGACTGTGGAACTTTTGGCATATATATGCACCTTTAAAATTATTAATATTATCTGATATCAAAAAGAGAATTTACGCTTTCATTACTGTGTACTCTGCGTATAACCTCTCCTAAAAGCGGAGCAGTCGAGAGCATTTTTATCTTTTTACAAGACTGTTTCATAGGAATAGTATTTGTTACAATAAGCTCATCAAGTGCGCCATTTTCTATCCGATCAAATGCCGGTCCTGAGAGTACCGGGTGTGTACAACACGCCATAACACTAACGGCCCCTTTGGCTTTGAGTGCTTCAGCAGCTTTGACCATCGTGCCGGCTGTATCGATCATATCATCGATCAGTATCACATCTTTGCCATCGACATCACCGATGATATTCATCACCTCTGCAACATTTGCCCGCTCTCTTCTTTTGTCCACAATGATCATATCAAGACCGAGTCTAGAAGCAAAATATCTTGCTCTTGCAACACCACCGATATCCGGAGATGCGATGACAGGATTTTTGAATTTTTTAGATTTTATATAATCGACAAAAAGAATCGCACCATAGAGGTTATCAACAGGAATATCAAAAAAACCTTGGATTTGTGAAGCATGAAGATCGACTGTGACCATTCTTGTGATCCCGGCTGTCTCAAAAAGATTTGCAACAAGTTTAGCAGATATAGGCACTCTAGGCGCTGCTTTTCTATCTTGTCTTGCATACCCGTAGTACGGTGTTACGGCAGTGATTGATTTTGCCGAAGAGCGTTTGAGCGCATCGGTCATAACAAGAAGTTCCATGAGATTATCATTAGCAGGAGCACAGGTCGGTTGGATGATAAAGACATCTTTTCCCCTGACACTTTCGGCTATTTGAACATTGACCTCACCGTCTGAAAATCTATTGATTGTTGCCTTGCAAAGAGGCACATCGAGATATTTTACTATCTCATTTGATAACTCTGGGTTTGCAGTTCCCGAAAAGATCATATAGCCACCCATGTAAATTGCCCCTCTTGTCGTTATTTATATGCAATTGTACTAAAAAGATAATAAAAGGAGGTTTTAAAATGGAAATGATTAAACTTATAAACAAAAAACTAAATGAGAGATGATGATAAGAAGGCTATTCAAAAATAGGTCAATTAAAAATAGATTTAATGCTTTTCTCGATAAATATAAAATTCCGCGAGAATATCTCTCTGTCAATCGAAAATCAGTTTCACGAGCATTGGCCGTTGGTGCTTTTTGGCTTTTTATACCAATGCCGTTTCAGATGCTTGCCGTTCTTGGCATCACCCCGTTTTTTATCTTTAATGTTCCGGTCGCATTGCTTATGGTTTGGATCAGTAATCCTGCCACTATGCCTGCTATGTATTATGTGGAATATCTTTTGGGCAATCTCATTTTAGGCAATGAGGGAGAAGAGAGTGTTGAGATATCGATGCACTGGTTTACAACACACTGGGATGATATATTTATCTCCATGTATGTCGGCGCATTCACGCTTTCCATTTTCTTTGCCGTTTTACTCTATTTTTTATCAAATTGGCTCTGGAGAGATTCGGTTAAAAGAGAGAAAAATGAAAAAGATGTGGTAAGAAGACGGATCAATAAAGAGTCCTGACTAAGAGATAACACCGCCGCCAAGGAGTCTCTCCCCATCATAAAAAGCAGCTATTTGCCCCTTGGCTACGCCAAATACACCCTCTTTAAGATGTGCGATAATACTACCCTCTTCTTCTATCTTAAGTTCACACTCTACGGGTTTACTTTGGTATCTTACTTTGATTTTGCAGACAAATGCATCCTTGGGTGGATCGATAAGCCAATTGAGCTCTTTTACCGTAACGGTATCAACTTCAAGCTCATCATAGGTGCCAACCGTTATGATGTTATCTTTAGCGTCGATATCTAAAACATAATGAGGGTCATGTGCGCCATGAACATTGAATCCTCTTCTTTTTCCTATAGTGTAGTGCATATAGCCACTATGATCGCCGATGACATCACCTCGTGTATTGATCACATCCCCTACTTTATCGATATCCATATGCTCCTTGAGGATGTCGGTATAGTTCTCTTCGACAAAACATATCTCAAGACTCTCTTTTTGTTCAGCAATATCTTTAAGAATCGCTATCTCTTTAGCGTTCTTTTTGATATCATCTTTAAATTTTTCACCCAAAGGAAAGAGAATTCTCTCAAGCTTATCTTTGCGTACCTTGGCTAAAAAGTAGCTCTGATCTTTGCTCTTGTCACTCCCCTCATAGATTGCCCCATCTATCAAACGAACATAGTGTCCGGTTGCCAAATAGTCAGCGCCAAGCGCATCGGCTATCTCAAAGAGTTTGTCGAATTTTATCTCTCTATTGCATACCACACAAGGATTTGGTGTTAATCCCTCTTCGTAACTTTTGACAAAATAGTCATAAACTTTCTCTTTAAAATCACTGCTAAGGTCACAAAAGTGTGTTTTTATCCCTAAAAGTTCCCCTACTTTCTTGACATTGTTATAATTTTTTTCATGATAGGTATCATTATTGTGCAACTTCATATAGACACCCTCAACCTCATAACCCAAATCCTTGAGTATAAGTGCGCTCATGGTGGAGTCAACACCTCCACTCATGCCGAGCAAAACCTTTTTGCTCATAAACTCTCTTTAAATTTCTCTATGATGTATTCGCTTGTTGCAACATCAAGGTCATCGGGAACTTCCTGACCGCTTGCAATGTAGCTCACCGGCGTCGGACAAGTAATCAAAAAATCAACCAAAGCGCCGACATGATAGGTCTCGTCAAATTTTGTCAATACTAAACTCTCGAGGTCTAAAAAAGAGAAGTGGTTATACATATTTTGTAAATCTTGCAACTTAAAAGTAGCAGGCAAAACAAGTGTTGTTGCTATCTTTATCTCTTTATCTTGTGTGATAAATGATACCGTTTGCGAGAGTCTTTGAAGATCAAACGGTGAGATACCCGCCGTATCAACGAGTATAACATCGATACCCTTTAAGGATTCGATCTCCTCGGCAAACTCTTGCGTATTGTAAACATTTCTATAACTAAGCCCCATCATTTCGGCATACTTTTCCATCTGCGTACCGGCGCCTACTCTATAGTGATCAAGATTGATCATAGCGACACTATAAGATTTGGTAAACATATAACCAAACCTTGCTGCGATTTTTGCTAAAGTGGTTGTCTTGCCCACGCCTGTCGGTCCGGCAAAAAGGATAATCTTAGGGATTTCAATGGACTCTTCTTTGCATATTATGTGAGAGTCTATCTCTTCGAGGATATACTCTTTAAGGTTTCCAAAATCCTTTTTTATCTCTTCGTCCGTAATAAGCTCTATCGTCTCTTGAAGCCACGCTTTAGATATACTGTTTTTCACAAAAAGGTCTACGACTTTATCAACAACGCTACTGTTTTTTTCTCCTGTCGGGATAATCTCTTTTTTAAAGAGTTCCATCTCCTGTTTCAGTTTTGATATCTCCTCTTTGAGCAGTCTATTTTCATCATCTTGGTCATTTTGCACAAATTCACTCTGAGAGCTTGGGGTATCATCTTCGTTTTCATTATTGAATATCGTCATAAAATCATCTTGCGTCTCTTCGCTATCCTGATAGCTCGACTCCTCAATAATAATTTCATGGACATCTTGTGTATCCTCATTACTCCTCTCATCGATAAAAATCTCATGGGTATCATGAGAAAAATATCTCCCCTCTTTTTCTCCTTCAACGCTTACTGTGATCTCAAAACGCATCTCTCCGTTTTTGTATCTAACCTGTTTAGCGTTTACAAGCTTAAAATTTTGCCCATACTTTTTATGTATTTGATCATAAGCATCTTGGGCATCTTTGCCAATAAAGATTTCATCTATCATAGTGTGCCTCTCTCCATCCAATAAATCGGTATAACAACACTCTCTCTCTTCATCGCCTTTTCATAAGGAATAGTTAACAAAGGAGTGTTAATAATTCTATTATTATATCCTAACATATCTATATCAATCTTTCTAGGGGCATCTTGAAATGTTCTTTTGCGCCCAAGTCTCTTTTCTATCGTAAGAAGATAACGCATCAATTTTTTAGGCTCAAGCTCAGAGTAGATAGTAATAATGGCATTATAGAAATAGGGCTGATCAAGATATCCAAATGGGGGATTTTTTAAGATCGGCGATGTTTGCACAACTGAGACTAGAGAGCTTTTTTGTAACATAATAACGAGTTTATCAAAGCGTCTAAGGACATCGCCTATATTGCCGCCGATTGAGAGTGTCGCTAAGCCCTT
>JARROQ010000047.1:0-11159 GCA_037383745.1 Sulfurovaceae bacterium | reverse complement strand
ATATCAGAAAGCAGATACATCTATTGACTAATCTTTGGAAGTAGAAAATTTTCTTATGATTTTAGCTTGTCGTGCTCATGCATTTTAGGAAATATTAAACTAATTTTGTTATAATAAGATTTATCAAAATTATAATTAACTTTTATAAAATATTTTATAAATTATTTGGGGAAATAAGTTGTGAAAGCACAAATATTGTTAGGGATTATACTGCTAGCAGGTATAGTATATTATCTGCTTGGCAACGGGGAGTATACTCCAAAATCAGGTGATTTGATTTTTCAATCTTCACCACATAATGATTTGGTTGATGCCATAGAGGGGGCTACGGAGTCTAGATATTCGCATGCGGGTATTGTTATACAAGTTGGGGATAAATGGATTGTTAGAGAGGCTCTTCGTGAGGGCGTATGTGATACGCCACTTCAAAAGTTTGTCGATCGTGGTCGTGACGATAGCATCTCTGTCTTTAGGGTAAAGAAACAGTATGAGAAGTATTTACCGCTATTTATAGAAAAAAGTGCGTTATATCTAGGTCGACCTTATGACGTACATTATCTCCTGGATGACGAACATCTTTACTGTTCTGAGCTAGTTTATAAATCATTTAAGGATGCTTCCGGCATAACACTAGGTAAATTCCAGAGATTTGGAGACCTTAAATGGGGAAAATATGAAGCGTTTATAGCAGAAGTTGAGGGTGGAACTATCCCGACAGATCGTTTTGTTATTACACCTGCGGCAATCACCAAAGCTAAACAGCTCAAGCAAGTCTATTCGTCGTATTAAATGTAGCGATTAGAGCATCTCGTATTTGAGATGCTGGACATCCTTCCATAAATACTCTTTTGATTGCACTCTTTTGTAGTTCTCTTTTACTTTGTATCCGTATTTTGTCTTTGTACCTTCTATATAAAAGAGATAACCTCTTTTAAAATAGTAAGTAGTCTCACCGTCGCGATACTCTTTTTTTACCAAGATATAAGGAGGTTCATCTTTAAAGGATATACCTTTGCTATCTAGAAGTATTCCTGATAAGTCCATCTGTTTATCGGGCCGCATAATAGTTGGAGGTATATATTTTGCTGATGAAGATTTTTCTGCTTGCATAACGATGACTGTTTTGAATGGTTTGCCGGCAAGAAAAAAGTAGCCCCTGAGATAAACCCCGTTTAATACAAGGTAGTAGAGTAAAAATGTGAATATAAAGGGTGCAAATATTATCACTATACCTAGGAAAAATTGTGCTATCTTAACAAATACATTTGATTTTTCTTCAGTAAATATCTCTTTTAAAAACTTTTTAAATGCTTCAAAGGGTCTATCTTTTTTTGAAAAAAATCGAATACAGAAGATGATTGCTACACCTTGAGCAATCCAGGCTATGTTGATGCCGATATTAACAAGAGCATCCTCATATCTATTTACAAGTAAGAAGGTATCACTCTTGTATAAAAAGTAATAGACAGCAAAAGAGACAATGATGATAAAAAGTAAGAAAATTCCACTGAAAAAAATAAAATCTTTAACTTTTAATAATATATTTTTTATGTCATTGCCTTGATTTTCTCTGACAGAGAAATTTTTGATATTATAATGAGATTAGTTTTATTTCACAATTTTTTAATACAAAAAAAGTACAATAACCAAAAAAATAAGGAACACTCTTGAAAAAATTACTATTTATCCTCATCATTTTGATCTCCTCTTTGGTTGCCGATTTTAAAGAGACTCTGATAAGTGAAGATTTTTTAGATAGGGATATCAAGATTATAGATATAAGAACACAAGGAGAATGGCAAGAGAGCGGGATTATCGAAGGAGCCTATACAGTGACTTTTTTTGATGAGCAAGGAAGAGTTAATGAGCAGGCTTTTATACGAAGCCTTGAGTCGATTGTTACCAAGGATGAGGAGTTTGCACTTGTATGCCGCACGGGCTCTAGAACAAAATTTGCAGGAGAGATTTTATCGCAAAAGTACGGCTATAAGGTCATTAGTCTCAAAGGCGGTATGGAAAAACTCTTCAAAGATGGTTATGAATCCACCTCTTATTAATAAGATTTAAAAAATAAAAGTTGATTGACAATGACTAAAGGTTTTTGATATAATAGATATAAAATAGTATCGATTTTAATATGAGGTAGAAGATGTCAAAAAGTCTTTATGAAACATTAGGTGTAAGTGAAAATGCAAGTGCTGATGAGATAAAAAAAGCCTATAGAAAATTAGCACGAAAGTATCATCCTGATATCAACAAAGATCCTGAAGCGCAAGATAAATTTAAAGAGATTAATGCCGCTTATGAAGTTTTGAGTGACGTTGAGAAAAAAGCGCAGTATGATCAATATGGCGATCAGATGTTTGGCGGTCAAAATTTTCATGATTTCGCAAGAGGTCAAGGTGCAGATATTGATCTTGATGAGTTACTTCGTGCGATGTTCGGTGGCGGAGGTGGTGGATTTAACGGCTTCGGAGGTAATTTCGGTGGTTTTGGCGCACAGCAGATGAATCTTGATCTGCAAACGAGAATCACCATACCTTTTATGACCTCTATTTTAGGCGGTAAGCACTCTTTAAATATCAATTCGCAGAGTTTTGATATCAAGATTCCTGCCGGTATCAAAGAGGGTGAGACGCTACGAGTAAGAGGTAAGGGGAAGAGATTTAAAGATCAAGCAGGTGATTTGCTTGTAAAAGTACAGATATCTCCCTCTAGCGAGTATGAGCGCAAGAGAAATGATCTCTATAAAAAATTTGATCTTCCACTCAAAGAGGCACTTTTTGGCGGCAAGGTATCTGTGGCAACACCGGAGGGTGATGTTACATTGAAAGTACCTCAAAATACAAAAAATGGGCAAAAATTCAGACTTAAAGGTAAAGGTGTTACCGATAGAAAGAGTTCTTTAAAGGGTGATTTATATCTTATGTCAAATATTGTCTTACCTGATGTTGAGAGCTTGGATAGTGAACTAAAAAAAGCTTTAGAAGAAAAACTATAAAGGAAAAATGATGCATAGTTATGATGAGCCGGTTTATCTAATATCTGTTGTTGCAAATATACTTAACATTCATCCGCAAACATTAAGACAATATGAGAGAGAAGGTCTGCTAGAGCCCTCAAGAACGCAAGGAAGAATGCGACTTTACTCTCAAAGAGATATAGATAAGATGAAGTTGATACTCAGACTTACAAGAAATATGGGGGTTAATCTTGCCGGTGTTGATATCATCTTGCAACTCAAAGAACAGATAGATGAGATGCGAGATGAGATAGGTGATTTAAAACAGACTCTCAGTGAAGTAAATCGACACGGCTATGTTGCAAAAAGTAAAGCTATCGTAGCTAAAAATAACTACGATATCATCATATTTGAAAAGTAACGCCCGCTTAATTTGTCGGATCGTTTGCTATGCAGCTATTTCCTTTTGAGTTCCATTTGACAATTTTGTTGTTCTTAGCAACTTCTAAAAAGAGTTTACAACTCTTTCGTGTAATGGTCTGATAGCCTCCTATGCCCCAACCGATATGGTTGCCGTAGTTCCCAAAACCCCATCCAAAACCAATATCGGGAGAGCTTTCAATCTTCTCATCCTCATAGACATAAACAGTGTTGCCGTTTGGTGCCTCAAATGAGCTATCAGGATAACCATATTTGTCTATAAAGAGATTAATATCTTTTCCGACCCATCCATTATATTTTTTGACAAAATTTTCATGAGAAGCGCACCCGCTTAAAACAATAAGAGTAAAGAGTGCTATAATCAATGATGGTATATATTTCATAAATAATCCTTTAGGCTATTTTTTGTTATTATAGCCAATATAAGGTTTTTTGAGAAAAAATCATTATCGATGTGTAGTCTATTTCGTTATATTTTAGGATATAATTTCTGTATTTTATTTTTGGAGAAATTTTGAAAGATTTTTATTTGCTCGGATGGAGAGAGATTGCTTGCCTTCCTGAGTTGGGAATTGAAGATATTAAGTGCAAGATAGATACGGGTGCGAAAACATCTGCCTTGCATGCTTTTTTTGTGGAACCGTTTATAAAAGATGGTATAAAAATGATTCGTTTTGGTATTCATCCCGATCAAGATGACACAAAAAATGAGATCATATGTGAAACAGAGATATTTGATCAAAGGGTTGTAACAAGCTCAAACGGAGAGAGAGATCTAAGATATGTGATTAAAACACAAATCATTATAGGCGGTCGTGTAAAAGATATAGAGATTACTTTGACCAATAGAGATAATATGCGTTTTCGTATGCTCCTTGGAAGAGAGGCTATGGGAGATGATTTCATTGTGGCACCGAGTTTGTCATTTCAAAACGGCAAAAAGATAGTCTTTTAAGGAGAGAGAATGAAAATAGCGATTATGTCCAGAAATAAAAAATTATATTCAACAAGAAGACTCATAGAGGCTGCCCAGAGCCGAGGACACGAGGTGACGGTGTTCGATCATCTTAAATGTTATATGAATATAACATCAGAAAAACCAAGTATGCATTATATGGGAGAAAAGCTAGAGGATTTTGATGCTATTATTCCAAGAATCGGCGCTTCAATCACTTTTTACGGTACTGCTGTTTTAAGACAGTTTGAGATGATGGGTGTCTATCCTCTCAATGAATCAGTAGCCATTTCTAGATCAAGAGATAAACTTAGAAGTATGCAGCTATTAGCAAGAAAAGGTATTGGGATGCCGGTCACAGGTTTTGCAAGAAACCCCGATGATATCAATGACCTCATAGAGCAAGTTGGTGGTACGCCTTTGGTTATCAAGTTGTTAGAGGGAACACAGGGTATCGGAGTAGTTCTAGCAGAGACAAAAAAGGCTGCTGAGTCTGTTTTGCAGGCTTTTATGGGGCTCAATGTCAATATCATGGTGCAAGAGTTTGTCAAGGAGTCCAAGGGGGCTGATATACGATGTTTTGTCATTGATGGCAAGGTTGTTGCAGCGATGAAAAGACAAGGGCCTGAGGGTGAATTTCGATCGAACCTTCATAGAGGTGGAAGCGCAGAGCTTGTCAAGATTTCACCCGCCGAGAGAAGAGCGGCTATCATGTCGGCAAAGATTATGGGGCTCAATGTGTGTGGTGTTGATATGTTGCGCTCTTCAAGAGGCCCACTTATTATGGAGGTAAATTCATCACCCGGGCTTGAGGGGATCGAGATGACAACCAAAAAAGATATAGCAGGGATGATTATAGGCGTTATAGAAAAAAATGTTGCCGATATGGCGGGTAAGAAAAATAAAGCGAGAACAAAAGGTTGCGGATAAAATAAGCAATTATATTTTATAATACTTTTAAAATAAATAAAGAGGACTAAATGAAGATCGCTGATGTTGTTTTTGAGCTTGAGGCAAATTATGTCGATGAAGAGCATATAGCTAAAATAGTATCTTTTGTAGAAGCCAATGGTTTTAAGACCGAGGTTATTGATGATATGCTAGTTCAGCTTGGGTATGATGCTATATTTGATGACCTTGATCAGTATGGATTTGATGTAACCGAAAAGATACAACATAAGAAAACGCTCAAAGATTAGAAGAGATAGAGGTTTCTTAGTATTTTGATAGCCTGAGTAATTGATTTTGCTCTTGCTGTTTCATTTGTGGTGTGGTAGTTGATTGTGGGGATTTGCAGTGTTGTTCCCTGGATTGCTCCCTTTATTGCAGAGATTATCCTTCCAAGCTCTCTCTTGAGCGTGAAAAAATAGGGATACTCTGCTCTTACGACGGACGGTGTTCGGATAAGTTGTTTGAGAAGATCAAAATAGTCTTCAAAGGTATTTATTTCTGCTCGTTTACAAAACTAGAGCAAATGTCCGCCGATACCAAGTTTTATAAACTGAAGGTACCAGATAGCAACAGAGATTACATAACCGACGAGAACCGTCCAGGCCAGTTTTATGTGTGCACCAAATGTATAGATACCATGAAGTTTTCCCATAACACCAACGCCCGCAGCCGAGCCAAATGATATGAGTGAACCGCCGATTCCGGCTGTCAAAGTTACAAGCATCCATTGTGATTGTGGATCGAGACCCATATTCGGCTCAGATTTTAAAACAGCAGACATCACAGGAACATTATCAACAATAGCAGAGAGGAAACCGACGCCGATGTTAACAGGTGTTGCGCCAAATTCTTCATAAAGTGCCGTAAAGTACTCCAAGAAGCCCAAGAAGTGAAGTCCGCCCACTGCCGCTAGGATACCAAAGAAGAAGAGAAGTGTGTCGTTTTCAATCTTAGCGATAAAAGAAAATACATTTACTTTAGGATATGCAATCCCTTCACTATCGTAATGCACTTCTCTATTCATCTTGTAGATATAGAGCTTGAGTATGGCTAAACCAAACATCATGCCCCACATTGCCGGCAGGTGCAATACTTGGTGTGAAAGTACAGCAGATGTTATTGTCACACCAAAGAGTGCCATAATCGGTTTGCCGCCTTCAGATATCTCGATCTTTTTCTCATCTTTTGCAAAAGGAGGATTATCTTTTGGGATAAATCTACTTAAAAGATATGCTGTTACAAACCAACCTACGATAGCTGCCGGAAAAAGAAATAAAAACTCCGAAAAAGGTGCTTTTTTATCGACCCAGACCATAAGTGTCGTGATATCCCCAAAAGGGCTCCATGCACCACCTGCATTGGCCGCTACGACGATATTTATGGCTGATGGAACAAGGAAATCCTTATTCTTGGCATCTATGGTTATAAGCACTGTTGAGAGTATGAGTGCCGTTGTCAAGTTATCAGCAATCGGCGAGATGAAAAATGCCAAAAGTCCCGTAATCCAAAAGAGCTTTTTGTAACTATAACCTTTAGATACGAGGTTGTATCGTAGACTTGAAAAGACATTTCTATCAATCATTGCCTCGATATAAGTCATTGCTACATAGAGGAAAAAGAAGATTCCGGCAATCTCATACACAAGGAGTTCTACTTCATGGTGTAGCTTCTCTACATTAAGCCCATTTAAATTCGTAATATAATATCTTGGTACATTTTTTTCACTTCTGTTTCATAGATTTTGATCTATCAAGTTATGAAAATATTGAACATGTATTATAACAAAATCAAACAAGCAGTTAGCTGTATATTAGAGAAGATATCTGCATGATTAATAACAGATGCGCATAATAGATTGTGTCACAAAATCAAAATATTTTGCAATACTCTTTTAAAATGTCGATCACTTTTTCAAAAGATTTCATAAAAAAGCTATGTGTATGTGGTAAAGCATCATAAAAAAGTTGCATTTGCCTCAGGGAGCGTTTGACAAGAGCAGGGTGTGGACGTTCATTATCTAAAAAACTTTCTATTTTTTCACAAATACCTTCTGCTTCTAGAAGAAGCTTAAATTCATATCTATTCATTGTTTTGTAGTACCTGTGGTGAGTTTTATCTTTTTTGAGTGAATGCTTTGAATGTTCATAAATCATTTTTAAATCGATTTGTGCAAAACGACTCTCAAGTGGAAAGAGCATTTGAGCCAGTTTGGCTACATAGAGCAGATTGATACCTGTATAATAGCTGTAGATTCCTTTTGCAGAATGAAGTTTTTGATAACCTGTTATAAGGTTATAAAGTTTATCCCTGTCAATAGGTCTTTCTTGCAGTAGTTCCCTCTTGTGATTGGAGAGCGCAGAAGTTCGAAGGTTGATGCTTTCAACAAAATCATCATCTATTAAAATATGGAGTATCTGTTTCGCTTCCCCATACTCACCTAAGCATCCTAATGAGTTTGCTTCAATCTTTTGTATTTTTGTAAAGAGGCGGTACTTTCTATAGAGAGACGGTAAAATAGATGAGATGATAATGTCATACAGTCCTTTTTTGTAGGAAGGCATGAGTAATTTGAGTAGAAATTCTTGGTTTTCAATTTTTTTATCCAATAACCCAATTTGCAAAAAATGATTTATCATTTTTCTCTCTTCACCCTCTTTATTAAGTCTAATAAATCTATCAAGATGACCAATTTGCTCTTGAGTAATAGGAGTGCTAGAGTGAATAATATTTGAGATATCCAATGCCTCCTCGCCCGGAAATTGTCGCAGCAATAACTTTTTTTGTATGGCTTCTTGTATTCGTTTTTTCTGAGCACTTTCGCTTATGTGCCATATATCTTTTTGGAGATCAAATCTTTTTTCAATAGCATTTAAGAAATACCTGTCTCTTATTTCTCCACGGCGATTTATATACCCGCTAAGCCTTTTTATGTAGATGCTGTTTGTAGGCATGCCTATATAAGACAATAAATCTTTATTGTAAGTGATGATGTTTGCTTCTTTGAGAGCGTCAATAAGATAGCCGATGATTTCTGTGTGCTTCATGCGGTCTCCTTGAAAGATAAAAAACTTTAATACACATTGCATCAAGTCCGAAAAGTCGGAATTGAGTGTGCGACACTTACTTGTACATCTAGTTTATCAACAAATAAATAGAGTAAAGGGGTGGAATATGGCACAAACAAAGAGGAATTGCTTGCAAGATAAGTTGAGTTTTTGCCGTCCAAACACAATATGTCAATAACAAAAATACAAAAGCGTATGCTGTTTTCAATAGCAAGAAACGCACTCTCTTTTAACAGGAAGTTATCATTGGGAAACTGTAAAAACAATATTTTTCTTACAACAACTTTGGATGAATTGTTGGAGGTATATAAAATACGAAGTAAAATTTACGCCCAATTACAATACAGCAATGAGTTTCCCGATGCTATAGAGGGATTAAATTTTGATGCTTATGACGAGCATTCTGCTATTATTTATACAAAGAAAAACGGCAAGATTAACGGCACTTGCAGATTGATATTTGATTATAGTAAATATAAATTACCTATAGATAAACACTATTCTTTGGATTATTTACGCAAAAAAGGTAAAAAGTTAGCAGAATTGTCACGATTGGTTATAGAGCATGAAAATAAAGGTTTAAATCAAGAGTTTAAATTGCTTACAAAAGGTGTCTATTTTACTATGATTAACAATGGTATTACAGACACTATGTCTGTTATGAGTGAAGAGCATTATAGGTGGTATGATAAGTTTGGAGGATTTCAGATAGAAGAGAGATTTGAGAGTTATGGAAATATAGGCAAGCCTTTTGTTGTTACATCATGGGATGCAACAAAAATATCAGATTTTTTTAGGAGAGCTTTTTTAAGAGATTAATCTTTTATCACGAGTCGATATCCAAAAGAGGGAATAGTCTTGATTGGAAGATCTTTTAGTTTCGTTCGCAATCTATACACAAGGTTTCTTAGAGAATTCTCAGCGAGTGGTGCATCTTCGCCCCAAAGATGTTCTTCTATAACATTGGCAGGGACTAAACTTCCTTTGGACTCTACTAGTAGCTGTAAAAATAATCTCTCGTTGGAACTGAGATAAATAGGTACTCTTTTGTGGTATAATTTTTTTGATTTATTATCATAATAGTACTCATAGCCTAGAGGTTGTAAAGCATTTTTTTGTTGTATTTTATTGAGAGCAATCATAAGATTAGATTTGAGCTCTTCACGTCTAAATGGTTTCATGAGATAAGCAGCGGGGTCTGTTGTGGAAGCTTCTCTCATAGTATCATCGTTATTATCAGAGGTAAGATAAATGAACGGTATTGAATCATTTTTGCGTATAGTTTTTGCAAGCTCTATACCGTTTTTTTCACCCTTAAGATCGATATCCAAAAGTACGATATCCGGCCTTTTTCGCCTTATGCTTTGCAAAGCATCTTCATAGCTACTTGCAATATCTGTGACACTATAACCAATTTTTATAAGTGACTTTTTTATCTCAAGCGCAGTGATTGATACATCTTCAACGATTAAAATATTAATTTCGTTCATTATTGCTCCATAAAATATTTATCTCTGTTCCGTTTTCCGTATCGATACGAAGCTCTCCGCCAAGTTGATTTTTGGCTAAAGTCTCGATGATGGTTATACCCAAAGTATCACTCATAGCATCATAGGTAAAACCTATACCATTATCCTTTATCATAAAATGATATACATTGTCACTCTCGTTCAATGTGACGAATGCTTCACCGAAATTTGTGTGATTAAAAGCGTGCTGATAGATATTTGTGATTGCTTCATTGAGGATAAAGCCACAATATACGGCATCATCAGAGTTTAGTTGTATTTTGGTATCCAAATTTATGGCGATGTGTGGTTTTTGAAAACTTTTTTGTACATTGCTTATAAGTGACGAAAAGTAATCATGAGCATTTACTGTAGAGATATTTTCTTTTGTATTTAAAAGCGCATAAAGATCATTGATCGCAAAGACTTTATTTTCCACATTTTGCAAGATCATTCTACCATCTTTGCTCTTTGTCTCATCTCTTTGGAGCCGCAAAAATGAAACGATGGTTTGCATGGAGTTTTTTACTCTATGATTGAGCTCTCTAAGGAGTAGTTTTTTCTCTTCCAAAGATTTTTTAAGCGCCCCTGTTTTATCTTCTACGATATGAGAGAGTCTATCGGTCTCTTCTTCCTGATAAGATATGAGTTTGTTTTGTGCAACTATTCTCTCTTCACCAAGTTGTTTGATTTTGTCTGCAAGCGAGAGAGAGAATATGACCGATTCAGCAGTTATGGAAAATTCCGTATAGTAAGGATAAGAAACAAAGATATCATAGATCCCCCAACTTGAGAGAAACATAAGGAGTGCGGAGGTAAAGAAGAGTATCCATCCGATCATGATAAATCTGGCTTGCCTGTTATTTCGCAATAAAGCATAAATTGTTGTTCCAAAGAGGATAAAGAGAAGCACAACAGGCGCGATACTGCGAAGTTGATTGAGATCAAGCAAGAAAAAGAGAATCGTTAAAAGGATGAAAGCACCGACACTATAGTTTAAAAAGCGGTTGAGCTTAGGATATTGTTTTGTATTGAGGATACTCATCGTAAAAAGTGCTAAAAAAAGTGTTGGTATGGCAACGATGAAGGATGAGTATTTTATCGTCGCAAGAACACCTTCATGGGACAATATGTATAGATTTGCCACACCTCTATAGAAAAGATGATGTACGGTAATGCCGACGAATGCAAGTACATAGTAGAGGTAACTTCTATCTCTTGTGCTAAGATAAATGATAAGGTTATAGATGATGATGATACCCATTGCCCCAAAAAAA
>JARROQ010000046.1:0-7338 GCA_037383745.1 Sulfurovaceae bacterium | reverse complement strand
GAGATCATTAGGCCATTTTATATAAAGTTCGGATGAATACTTACTCAAAAGCTCTTTCATAATATATGCAAAATATATCGAAGCTGATTCGATTTTAAGATCTTTTGGAAACATTTTGAGCGGAAGCGCAAAAGAGAAAAAAAGATTGCCACTACTTCCTATCCATTCATTGTCTCTACTACCTACACCGCTGTTTTGCTCTTTGGCTATCACGGCAATGGGGGCTTGTAGCTTCCCTTTTGCAAGAGCATCCACAAGATATGTCTGCGTAGAATCTAAGCTATCAAATGAGAGTATCTCCAACTTTTAACCCCCTTCCAATACAGTATGCTTTGGCGCTCATCGCTTTTTTTGATGGCGGCTGTAGTGCTTTAAGCTCCAATGCCCCCTCTTTGCAACCGACTATAATACTTGTTTCATCTATTGATAATATCTCACCTTTAACGGTATTGCTATAACCATTGGCAACATCTATCTCGAGCAGTTTCAAACCATTCTCTAGAAAAACACCCGGCCATCCAAAAAATGCTCTAAACTTTGCATATACAACTTTAGCATTATCAAAATCGACCACACCATCTGTTTTTTTGACTTTTTTGCAGTGTGTAGAGGTAGCATCTACTTGCTCAAGAGGATTGATCTGTTCAAATGTGCTCAATACCTCAAGTGTAAGTTTTGCAGCACAGATGCTCAATCTTCCCGTTAAATCACCCACAACCATATCATGAGGAATCTCAAAATATCTCAAGCCAAGCACAGGACCACTATCTAGCCCCTCCTCCATAAGCATAGCCGTGATGCCCGTAAACCTATCTTGATTGAGCAGAGTTTGCTGGATAGGACTTGCACCTCTATAGAGAGGTAAGAGTGAGGCATGAAGATTTATGCATGGAGCGATATCGAGTATCTCGCGAGGGAGCATCTGTCCAAACGCAGCCACAACGATGAAGTCAGGTTTTGCGTTCTCTATCGCCTCTTTTATGCCTGTTTCTTTGAGATTTTGTGGTTGCAAAATAGGCAAACCGTACTCAAGAGCAAGAGTTTTAACCGCGCTCGGAGATAGCTCTTGCTTGCGCCCTACCGGCCGATCGGGCTGCGTGATGATAAGAGGGAGCTCAAATGTTTGATCTTTGATAATATATTCGAGTATCACTTTTGCATAGTGCGGTGTTCCCATATATACTACTCTTTTCATATCGCCTCCATTTTAAAAATAACATAGTAACATAAAGTAGATTTAAGTGTTGCATATAATGTTTTTACTTCAAATTATTTATAAATTAATTCAATAAATAAGCAAAATAATTTTATATATTTGCTATAATTACCGATACCAAAAAACAAGGAAATTCTATGCAAGAAGAAACACAATACGCCCCAATGACGCTTGGAGACTGGCTACTAACACTCCTTATAACCATGATACCGCTTGTAGGTTTTATCATGATACTCGTATGGGCTTTTAAGCCAAATGTAAATGTATGCAAAGCTAATTGGGCAAAAGCTCTTTTAATCTTCATGGTTGCATTAACTGTACTTATGATGCTCTTCGGTTCTGCATTTGTCGCTATGCTTCCTCAGGGAAATCCGGAACTAATGGGTATGCCAAACTAGCTACCAAAGATAACTTAGGTCATATCCTAGGTTATCGCTCTTCTCTTTTTTATATCTACTCTAAAATCATTGCAATAGTAACATACAGCAGATAAACACCAAATCCAAAAAGAATAAATGCAGCAATCAAAGATACCTTGCTATAAAAACTCTGTGACAATCTATGTTTTGTTCTATCTATAATATAAGGCATAATCGTTATCCAAAAAAGGATAGCTGTAATCATTCCAAAAATAATCAAAAATCTATACTCGTCTTTTGAAACCACAAATACAGAGACACTTGTCCAAAAAGCTATGGTGTAGGGGTTAAGGAGTGTAAGCAGATAACCACTTATATATGTTCTGAGCATCCTCCCTTTTAATACATCCCTCTTTAGCTCATAGATGGACTCATCTCTTTTTGCAAATACACTATAGGCGAGATATATCAAAAAAGCGCTTCCAAAAAATCCAAGTATTTTTAAAAGAATGCTTTCTTGCAAAAATGACCCAAGCCCCAAAGTCAAAAGTAAGATATAACACAGATCAGCGCTGAGTGCTCCAAGACCCGTCGCAACAGCTAGAGTATAACTTTTGAGTGCTCTGTTCATGATAAGTATATTGATGGGACCTAGCGGAACAGCAGCGCCGACACCAAGCAAAAATCCTTGCAAAAAAGAGCTAAACATAAGCTAAGCCTCTCATTATAACTGCCCTTGTAATCTTATAGGCAATATCATAACCTTAAATTGCTTTGTTTGATAAATATTTTATTATTACTTAATGCCTTTGCGATACAATGCTATCACTATATCGGATAAATAAATTCACTACACAAGGATGGTTGTATGAAAAAGATACTACTTGGCTTACTGATCCTTCTCGCTGTTGGTGCGGGAGCACTTTTCTTTCTTAACGGTAAAGATACGTATGCAAACAACACCTCTACTGCTACGCTTAGCGATGGAGTTAATATCGGCTCCAAGATTGACTATATGCTTTTTGATCAATTTGGTAAACCGCATACACTTGATGGTGCTACAAAAACACTTATCCTTGTCTTTGCTAAAGGTACGGGCCATACTGTCAAAGAGTATTTAGGCTCTCAAAGTGCTGATTATCTTACTCTTCATAAAGCGACATTTGTCGCCGATATTAGCCCTATGCCCGTAGTCATTCGCAACACCTTCGCATTGCCTGATCTCAAAACACAACCCTATAGTGTTAATCTCATCCTCGATCAAACAATCGCAGACGCTTTTAAAAAAGGATCTAAAGTTGATGGTATCACTATCGTCACACTCAACAATAAAACGGTAGAAAAGGTTGCGTTTGTCGAAGATGCCAAAGCTCTTAAAACGATTATTGAGCAAAATTGACAAAGAGTGGCATTAAACTCATAAAAATTACAAAGAAAACAAGCGGAGTTAATAGGCTCAAAAGAGATACCTTGAGTACAAAATAGAGATTGAGGCGATACTCATTCAAAGAAAAATAAAGCAGGTTGATTGCAAAAGTACTCAAGGCATAAATCAAAATCATAGCACCATCATCAAATGTACCGAAAATAAGCATCATACATACCACCTCTAAAAGACCAATGAGATAAAAATGGTAGAGCTTTTTGGAGTGAATCTTGAAAAAATAATTCACCACAAGATATTTGAGATATGGAACAAACAAAAAAACAGCACCTAAAGCGCTAAGGAAATAGACAGCACCCTCTGCGGTCACATAAGCAAACAGAAAACTCGGAATAAAAAAGATAGGTAAAAAATAATATCGACGCACTATGCGCTCTTTTCTAACTTAAACTCATAAGGTAAAGGGACTTGCATCAACTGCGCAACAGCGTGTACAAATGTATTTTCCGCAACAGATATCTCACCGTCTATCTTGACGCTATAGAGAACGCCTTCAAAGATTCGCTCAGCTACACCCGGTTTTGCCTTCTCTATTGCCTGTATGGATTTGATAAAAAGATCATGTGTAATCTGCTCTTGTGGACGGTACTGAAGTGCACCGGCATACATCGCTTTTTTAACCTTCACGAAAGCCTCTTGGGCTTTTGTCTCGTCATCATATTGCGCTTGAATAAGCATAGAGATAAGCACCGCAACCTCTTGTTTTAGGGCACCGAGATGTGAATGTGAACTTTTACTCACTTTGCGAATGCTAAGATGTATCTCGAGTGGACGCTCTATGATATACTGCAGGCTCCACTCAAACAAAGAGACTTCATTGTCGATTCCTATAAAAGCCTCCATGATCGTTTTAAAGTGTTGATACTGCTGGATGGAAAGACTCTTAAGCGCATTTAATCCAAGTGAGACAACCAGAGCACTCTCTTTTTTTAATTCTGTATGCGATTCGCTTAGAAAACTTGCAAACTCAAGCAAGAGATAACGATTCTCTTTTTGGAGAATATCAAAAAGCTCTTTTTTGTAAGCAGCATCATAAAATAGAGATAAAATGACCGCCTGGGCACCCAAAGGGTCATTGAGACGATTCAATATCCTAGCATCTAAAGCTTTTATCTCTTTATGGACCTGCTCTACCTCTTCTTCTTTCACTTGCCCGACATGCATCATAGTAGTAGCCATTGCGCCCTGGATAATGCGCTCTTTTTTCTCTTTCTCTACTTCTTTTTTGAGCTCTTTTTCTCTCTTTTTTTGAACACTGCTTTTCTTTTCCGGATAGTGCGGGATCTCTCCGTCCCAATATGGCTCTATCTTTTTGATACGATCAAATAAAGGGGGATGCGTCGCCATAAGTGAACCAAAGAACGAACTCACCCCTTCTGCAAAATAGAGATGGCTATAGGTTGCAGCAGCCGGAGCTTGAAGTTTAGAATTATAATGCATGATCTTCTTAAGTGCGTTTGCGATACCTTGCGGATATCGTGTATATTGCACTGCTGTTGCATCTGCAAGATATTCGCGCTTTCGACTCACATTGGCCTTGATGAGTGAACCAAAAAAAGTACCGACATAACCGATAACAAGAAGTCCGACAGCCAGAAGAATGATATAGGCTCCACCGCCTCCTTTTTTACTACTTGATATCCTCACTCTCGACATAGAACGTAAAATAGTCCAACCTGTAAGCCCGATGAGCAATATCCCATGCAAAAGTGCAGTGAGCTGCAAGTTAAGGCGCATATCTCCATTGAAGATATGGCTAAACTCATGGGCGATAACCCCTTGAAGCTCATTACGGTCAAGCTTCTCTACTGCGCCTCTTGTGACACCTATTACTGCATCATCAAAACTTAATCCTGCTGCAAAAGCATTGATAGAGTCTTCATCCAAAAGATAAACAGCAGGCACCGAGATACCCGCAGCAATCGATATCTCCTCAACAACATTTAAAAGTACACGTTCTTGCGCGGTTGCACTATTATAATTGAGCTGATTGCCACCAAGTCCAAGGGCTACATTTTTACCGCCTGAAGAGAGGGTTAGGTATTTATACAATGAACCTATAGCCACAAAGGCAACAACACCCAATGCGATCTCAACAATCGTTTTATTTTCCACATATCTCAAAGGATCACTAAAGAAAACCGCCAAAGGAATGTGTATAGCACTAGCATACAATCCCATCAAAAAAAGCAGTACTATTGCTATAAGTGCTAAGACAGCCAAAACAAAAAGAACGACAAGGTAAAAAGTATGTTGCCGTGCTTTTTTCTGTTGCTCAAAAAAATTCATCTAAGAGTGACTAAAAACTAACTTTAGGTGCGGCTTGCATAGCTTGAGAATCTTCAAATTCCAACATCTTAGCATCACTTGTAAATCCAAACAATCCCGTAAATAAGTTTTGAGGAAATGATTGACGATAGGTGTTAAATGCGAGCACAAAATCATTATAGGCTTGACGCGCATAACTGATGCGATTTTCTGTTGTTGAGAGCTCTTCACTCA
The DNA here is from genome assembly GCA_037383745.1 of Sulfurovaceae bacterium. Classification (GTDB taxonomy): domain Bacteria; phylum Campylobacterota; class Campylobacteria; order Campylobacterales; family Sulfurovaceae; genus BN30871. The sequence goes on along the minus strand of JARROQ010000046.1, from coordinate 1,817 downwards.
ACTGCATCATATTTTCATTGGCTTTGAGTTCCGGATAGGCTTCCATCACAAAGCTCATCTTGCTCATAGCGCCTGCTAGCCCCTGCTCTGCTTGGTTAAATTCGCTTACAGCCTTAGCATCATCCGAATGCCCCTTCATTTGTGCCAAAGAACTTGACGCTTCATTACGCGCTGCGATGACTGCTTCGAGTGTCTCTTTCTCATGCGCCATATATTTCTTTGCAATCTCTATAAGATTTGGGATGAGATCATAACGGCGTTTGAGCTGCACCTCTATCTGTGCAAAACCGTTATCTATCTGATTTTTCTTTGCAACCAATCCATTATAGATAGCAACAACATATAACGCTACTACAACTATGATACCCAATACAACATAACCCATAATCACTCTCCTTGTAATTTTCATTTATGATAGCATATTTATAATAAATATTAATGTAAAAGTTCAATTGTTATGTGCGTATGATACTGCTCAAAGAGATACATTTATTTCAAAATGATATAATAAAATAAAAAAGGAAGTAACCCGATGAGAATATGGAGTTTTGTGACGATAGGAATGTTGTGTTTTGGCATGATGGGATGCTCTGAAGATTCAAAAGATTCAAAAAGAGATACAAATCTATCGAAAAACACGCAAGAGATACCAGGCTCTATAAAAGAGTTGGAAAAGAAGTGCAACGATAACGACTATGAGGCGTGCACTGATTTAGCCATTGATTATGATTATGGGGATGGCGTTACGCAAGATATGAACAAAGCTGCTCAATTCTATCAAAAAGGGTGTGACGGTGGAGATTTGCTAGGATGTAATAATCTTGGAATACTCTATGAGGATGGCGAAGGTGTAAAAAAAGATGCCTCTAAATCGGCTCAGCTCTATAAAATAGCTTGTGATGGTGATTATGCTCTTGGTTGTTATAATCTAGGGATATTGTATGATAATGGCACAGGAGTAGAACAAGACAAATCTAAAGCTATCGATTTATATAAAGTAGCTTGCGAAGGTGGTGAACCTCTAGGATGCAATAATCTAGGAGTCATGTATTATAATGGTGAGGGCATAAAAAAGGATAAAGCCAAAGCCATTGAATTATATGAAAAAGCTTGCCAAGATGATGAACCCTTAGGTTGTAGTAATCTAGCAGATATATATGCTGATATGGGAGATAGCAAGTATGATGTCGAGCTTGCTAAAAAATATTATCAAAAAGCTTGTGATTTAGAAGATGATTATAGTTGTAGAAAATATTATAAATTGAATCTATAGTTATCGCTACACTTCATACTTCTTTTTATCCACCTCTCTTGAGGTGATATGAGGAAAAAATACTATTTACTATTTTTATTTTGTGTGCGAATTGACTTTATTTCCTCGTTGCCATGAGAACAAGGAAACGATGTAAATGAGAAAAGCGAAATAAGTTAAATTATTTCCTGGAGGAATCATAATTTACATCTATACATATTGGATCAGAGGAGATAGTAATCGTTAATTGCTCTCCTGATTTGATTAAAATATCACTATTGTCTGAATAATAAATTGGGTCGATAATATTTTCAATATTCTCAAAATCCTCAATTTTTAAATTATAAGAAAAATATGTAAAAAACATCTTTGATACTTTTTGGCTCTTAATGTCTTTAAAAGATATTTCCTTTTTAGATACAACACTAATATCTTTTTCATGCAATGGTTCTATGATAGATATTGCATATTGGAATGCAGCAATATATACATCCCTATGATTATCTTCAACAAATTTCCAAGTAGGATCAAATGAAATGCTACAATCAAGCCTGCCTATTATTTT
>JARROQ010000045.1:0-11316 GCA_037383745.1 Sulfurovaceae bacterium | reverse complement strand
GTAGAGATGAGGCTGCTATTGATAGCCCAAAGATTATCTGTTTCATTGTTTTTCTCCCAATATAGTACTACTACTCTGCTTGAGCTTCTTTGCAAATGCAGGAGAAATTACGGTTGCACTTGCCGCAAATGTAAGTTATGCTATCGATGAACTTAAAAGTGAGTTTAACAAACTCTATCCCGACACAAAAGTCGTAGTAACACTTGGAAGTAGCGGAAAACTCACAGCGCAGATAAAAAACGGCGCACCCTTTGATCTCTTTTTATCGGCCAATATGGGCTATCCTGAAACGCTTTATGCAGATGGGCTTACAGCTACAAAGCCGGTCATCTATGCGCAAGGTGCATTGGCATTCTTTGGTAAAAAAGAACTAGACTACTCAAAAGGCATCAAACTTCTTGAAGATGCTTCAATCGAAAAGATAGCTATCGCAAATCCGGAAACGGCACCTTATGGCAAAGCAGCGATTCAAGCAATGAAAAAGAGCGAGATATATAAAAACGTAGAGCCAAAGCTCGTCTATGCTGAGTCGATCTCGCAAGTAGTTACCTATACCTTGACAGAAGCTGATATTGGGATTATCGCCAAATCTTCACTCTATAGTCAGCAGATGAAAGAGTATAAAGAGGGGGTCAATTGGAGCGATGTAGATCCAAAACTCTATACACCTATCGATCAGGGTATCATACTCTTGAAAAGTGCGGAAACCAACAAAGAAGCCTCTGCTTTTTACGACTTTATGTTGAGTCAAAAAGCTAAAGATATACTCATAAAATACGGATATATGGTACCATGAATCAAATAGCAGCAGTGATTGCAAACATAGAACAAAAAGGGAGCCTCGCGCTGATCGAATTTGACTTTATGCAAGAGAAACTCACGATGGTCACACTCGATATCGATGAGACTCTTTGTGCAGGTCAAGAAGTGATCTTAGAGATCAACCCTTCACAAGTTGCTGTTGCCAAAAACTACAATGGTGATCTTAGCTATTCTAACCAGATAGATGCAAAGATTGAGTCTATAGACCTTGGAGCAATCTTGTGCACATTGATTTTGGAGTTGCAAGACGGAAGCAAGATAGAGGCTATCATTACGGCAAAATCAGCGATCAATATGTCGCTGAACAAAGGTGATGAAATCAAAGCGATTCTCAAAGCGAGTCAGATATCTTTAGGGGAGGTCTTAGATGCTTGATACCCTAGCTTCTCTTGATTTTGAGCCCTTTATCCTCTCGTTTAAGCTTGCTCTTGTTGTCACGGTGATTCTATTTATCATCTCGCTACCCCTCTCTTGGTGTCTTTCACAAAGCAGATCAAAATTCAAACCCTTTTTTGAAGCACTCACGGCATTGCCTATCGTATTGCCGCCTTCAGTACTTGGTTTCTATATACTCATAGCGCTTGCTAAAGACTCACCGATTGGTATCTTTTTCAAAAAGACTTTTGGCATCTCTTTGGTTTTCAACTTCACAGGACTTGTCATTGCCAGCTGCTTTTATAGTCTCCCTTTTATGGTGCAGCCGCTACAAAACGGATTTGAAAAGCTTAATAAAGGGATGCTCGAGGCCTCGTATGTCGCAGGAAAGGGCAAGCTCGCAACGCTCTTTAAAATAGCGTTACCAAATATCAAACCCTCACTCATAACAGGACTCATCATCACCTTCGCCCATACCGTCGGAGAGTTTGGAGTTGTCCTTATGATTGGCGGCTCAAGACCGGGAGAAACCAAAGTTGCCTCTATCGCTATCTACGAGATGACAGAAGCGATGCACTATAACACTGCTCATATCTATAGTACAATCATGGTCATCATAAGCTTTCTTGTTCTTCTAAGTGTTTATATCTTTAATGGAAGATTCAATCGTGCATGGGAGTCCAAATGATACAGATAGCCATATCAAAAAAACTCAACGGTGCAGATGGGGATATGATGCTTACACTTGATACCGCTATGCAAAGAGGTGATTTTATAGCTCTAAACGGCAAGAGCGGAAGCGGCAAAACAACTCTGCTTCGTATCTTGGCAGGACTCGAAGAGGCACAAGGGAGCATAGAGGTCGAGGGCGTAACATGGCTCGATAAAAAAATCAATCTACCACCACAAAAAAGAGGTATCGGTTTTGTCTTTCAGGACTATGCACTCTTTGACAATATGAATGTGAAGCAAAATCTTCTCTATGTAAACAATGATAGAGCATTAGCGGATAAACTTTTAAATCTCACCGACCTTGGCGGACTCAAAGATAGATCCACCCAAAAGCTTAGCGGTGGGCAAAAACAGAGAGTCGCTCTGTGTCGAGCGATGATGAATTCACCAAAGTTACTACTCATGGATGAGCCGCTCTCAGCACTTGATCCATCCATGAGAGCAAGACTACAAGATGAGATACTTCTCCTACACAAAGAGTTTGGCACAACCACCATTATGGTAAGTCATGAGCCAAGCGAGATATACAAACTTGCCTCAAGAGTAATCGTTTTGGAAAATGGAAAACTACTCAAAGAGGGAACGCCAAAAGATGTACTTTTAAAAAGATCAGGCTCACAAAAGTTCTCATTTGAAGGCGAGATTATCGATATGATCCAAGCTGACATCATCTCTGTAGCAATTATATCTATCGGGCAACAACTCGTTGAGGTGGTCTTGAGCGCTCATGAAAAAGAGAAGTTCAAAATCGGCGACAGGGTCAATGTCAGCACCAAAGCCTTTGGAGTTAATATAGCTAAAGGAGGGGGAAGATGATATGTTTTAGATATGGGAACTTCGTTAAAACATTGATACTAAAGTACGACTACTCTTACTTTTAATCGCCTTATAAACGATGACACAATTTTTTTACTTACGTATTTTTTTCACTATCGTTATATAAACATAAGTATAACGAAATCAAACAAGGAGGAAGTTATGAAAATAGTATTTTATATATTGTCTGTTTTATCGCTCAATATGATATGTGCAACGGCAGACACTAGCGAACAATTACCGACGGCGACAAATCAAAAGATCGAGAGAGTGTTTGGCTCTTCTCCGCCTATGAATTATCTTATCTATGCGCTTAATCCAAACAAGATGATAGGACTCAATTTTAATGCAAGAAACCCTTTTAACAAAGCAAATGATTTTTTGCTTGATGAAAAGTTTCTCTCACTCCCAGTAATCGGCTCATTTCACGGGGGAGGCGTGGGCATAAACCTAGAAACACTTCTGGAGCGTGATCCGCAGTTGATCCTTATCTGGGAAGATGACATGATGGTTCAAACGATAAAAGAGAGAGTGGCAAAAACACACATCCCGACACTCGTTGTGCCTTTTCGTAATACAATCGATATGGCAAACTCTATCAGAAAGGTTGGCGATGCCATCGGGGAAAAAGAGCGAGGGGAACTCTTGGCAAGTTATATCGAAAAGAGCATAGATGAGCTAAAGAGCAAGATACAAGATACAACCCCTACTAAATACTATTATGCAGAGGGTATTGACGGACTCTCGACAGAATGCGATACATCGTTTCATGTCGAAGCGATCAATTTTGCAGGCGGAGAGAATGTCCACAAATGTAAACAGACAGGGCTGTTAGGACTTGAGAAGATATCATTTGAGACACTTATGGTTTATGATCCGGATGTCATCTTTGTTCAGACAAAGATTGCTTATGATGAGATCCATATAGACTCTATGTGGCAAAACCTCAAAGCCGTAAAAAATAACAAAGTCTATCTCGTGCCGGCACAACCTTTTAACTGGATCGATAGACCGCCCTCTTTCATGAAGGCAATGTTTTAATGTAGAGCTTGATAACAAACAGATAGATACTATATTGGGAGAAAAACAATGAAACAGATAATCTTTGGGCTATCAATAGCAGCCTCATCTCTACTCTATGCAGACTCGGTAAATCTAGGAAATATCGATGTCATAGAGTCCTATGAGAAAGAAGGCTTCTTTGTAAATGATACAAACACAACAGAAGCAAAACAGACTTTTAGCAGCAACGGCATACAAACGCTCTCGAATCAATCGGGCATCAATCCCTACTCAGTGATTCAGTATGCGCCTTCTGTCAATTTTACGCCAACCGATCAAGCAGGTTCAAACGAATCTTCCTACCATGATCCATTGCGTATACGAGGCAAATCCCAATCGGGTCCGGGAGGTGTCTTCATGATCAACGCGACACCTATTTCAAGTAACCCCGGTGGCGGAAAACAGATGATTGATGTAGAAAATATGGCATCGATCGATCTCTATAAAGGCTACATCCCCGTTGCTAAAAATCTTGGATTTTCAAGCTTGATAGGAAAGGTTGATATCAACCTACTTGACCCAAACGATTCATTTGGGACAACCTTCTCTCAATCGCTTGGAAACAACAACCTTAACCGCTCATTCATTCGGGTTGATTCAGGAAAAATGGGAGACTTTAAGGCATTTGGCTCATTTTCATATCTTGGCAACGAAAAGCATAAAGGTGAGGGAGATTTGGAGAGAACAAATGCCACACTAGGACTTGCTTACAAACCAAACGATCTCTTTGAGAGCAAACTCTTTATCATCAAAAATTCGGATGAGCACCACAACTACTATGCTCTTTCGTATGATGAAGCATCGGATTTGGGCACTTACTATGATAAAGACTTTGGCACTGTGCTCTCGGGCAGTGACAATGATGTTGACTATTATGACTATAACAAACAAGATTTTGATACATTAGCAATCATCGGGGAAGCAAGCTATACGCCGGATGCCGATAATCGCTTCACATTACGCCCTTATTACAAAAAAGACAAAGGGAACTATTGGTTTTCGAAATTTAATTCTACTGCTGCAAGACAACGGGTAATGAATTGGCGTGTTGATCATGACCTCATCGGAGCAACGGCTGAGTATGAGCACATATTCTCCCAAGCACTCAAAGCAAAAGTGGGATACTGGTACCACAAACAGACACCTCCTGGGCCTCCAAATAATCAGATCAAATACAGGGTGGTTGGCGGAAGCTTAGTGTATGACGGCTATGGCATTCTCTCAGTAAACGGAGACCATATACTTCAAGCACCTTTTATAGAGTTCTCAGGCGAGATTGACAAGTTTAGCTATGTGCTAGGGCTCCAATATCAGTCCTTTAAAATCGGCTCACTCACAAGCTACACGAACGGCACAAGCGCAAGTACAAGCATAGATTATGATACGGCAATCAGTAACGGCACCATAGACCCGTGGGCAAGTGTAGACTCAAAAACATTCTATACATTTATCCCCTCTTTATATTTGGACTATAAACTAGGAGGAGATTCAAATGTCTATTTAGACTACTCTAGAACCTATGGGTTTGATGTCAATCTTTTTCCGACCTATATCAAAAATAGAGGCTCTTTTGTAGCCCAAAATGTCACACTCCAACAACTTTGGAATGATCTTGATCTTGAACTCTCTGACAATGTTGAGCTTGGAGTAAAAACAAGAATCGGCGATATCTCCATAGAACCAAATGTTTTTGTCTCGTTTGTGAAAAATAAACAGGCAAACGTCTATGATACTTCACTTGGAGTGAACTATCCTGCTAATATCGGTGATGCTTTAGGGTACGGTGCTGAGCTGAGTGCTTATGGAAAAATCACGGATAATCTCAACTTTATGGGATCACTCTCATACAACAAGTTTCACTTTACTCAAGATTTTGATGGAGCCGGAGGCACAACTGTCGAAACAGACGGCAAACAGCTTCCCGATGCACCAAAATACTTAGCAAAACTAGCGCTTTCATATCAGAAAGCAGGATGGACATTTACGCCAAGTATGCGATATACATCAAGTAGATGGGGAGATGCTGCCAATACGCAAAAAATCGGAGGATTTACCGTCTTTGATCTTGACATATCCTACAAGTTAGAGGACTTTTTGGGCAGCAAAGAGAGCATCATCAGCCTTGGTGCTACAAACTTGACGGACAAAGAGTATATATCTACGATTATTGCAGCAGATAACTTCCTCGCAGCCACCGGAACAGCGAGTACCTATCTAACGGGCGAACCTCGCGGGGTTTACTGTAATTTAACAATGAAATTCTAAAATAAGGAAAAAAGATGGATAGCAAAACTACAATCATACTTAAAGCCGCGACTATCGTCTTGATGCTCTCTTGTGTCATTGCGGTTATAGCTACTGCAACGGCCAATAAAATGCTCGGATACGATCTTGAGGTAGTATCGTGGCACTACTATGCAGGTATCATTTTTGCAATCACTCTGCCTATTCATATTTTTTTGATGCGCAGATGGCTTGTACGACTTTTCAAACAGATATATCATATAGCACTCCAAAAGGAGTATGCCCATACTTGCACCTCCGAGCTACTCCCAAATGCTCTCAAGAAAAAATCTCTGCAAGAGATTTGCGATTTTTTTGAAGTCGATAAAGCAACAATGATTCCTATATTGTTACAAAAGAAAATATATAAATGCGATATGCAAAGCACTTTGGAAAAGATAGCATCAGAAAATGATTATGAGATAACCAAGATTATAAATATGATTTTAGAGCGTCCTGAATGGAAAGCTTTTGCGCCAAAAAATATGTGGCGAATGCAGACAAAAACATGGAGATACTCATGAAAAGAATAATCTTTCTCTGCCTCATCATCACTCTTAGCCTCTCTGCGAAAAATGTTGAAGATATGCTCGGACGCACAGTTGCAATCGATGATAATGTTACGAAGATATACTCTTCGAGCCCCATCGCTCTTTACTCCTTGTATGCCATCGATAAAGATAAGATCGCAGGTCTCAACTTTCCTTTTAATAAGAAGGAGCGAAAATACATAGATAAAAAAATCTGCGATCTCCCTGTTCTTGGAGGCTGGTTTGGGCAAGGCAAGATACCCAATGCCGAGATGATTCTCAAGGTCAACCCTGACATCATCATCCTGCCCGATAATATTAAACAGATCGAAAAGAAAATGCTCTCCATATTTGGAGATGCAAAAATAACAATTTTTTATATAAAATCAACTTCTCTGCAAGAGATTGTAAACTCCTTTGAGTACCTAGGAAAAATAACCGGTAAAGAGCAAAGAGCAAAAGAGCTTACGCTTGATGCAAAGAAACGACTTGAGGGTGCTCAAGAGCTTACGGGACTTGAGAAAAAACCTAGAGTCTATTACGCCCAAGGACTCACAGGGCTAGAGACTGAGTGCAACAACTCTTTGCATACTGAGCTCATCAACCTCGCCGGAGGTATAAATGTTCATCAATGTGAGCAAAAGACAATGTATGGAAAAGAGGCTATCAATTTTGAGCAATTAGCGACTTACGATCCGGATATAATCTTGGTCTTTGAAAAAACATTTTACGATACAATATACCAAAGCGCAAAATGGAAAACACTCCGCGCGGTAAAAAATAAAAGTATCTATCTCATCCCAAATGAGCCTTTTAATTGGTTTGACAGACCTCCATCTTTTATGAAGATATTAGGCTATCAATGGCTTGCAAATATTTTGCACCCCGAGATGACAAAAGTAGATATCAAACAGAGCGCAAAGAGTTTTTATAAACTCTATCTCAACATCGATTTGAATGATGATGAGATAACGCGAATATTAGGACGATAGCGTATGTATAAGATAAAAATTATTCTCCTTTTAGTTGCCCTCTTTGTTGTGATTAATGCGTCACTTTTTATAGGCAAATACCCTATAAGTTTACATCAATATTGGCTCCTATTTCAAAATATCTTTAGCGCTACGCCTGTGGATTTTGATCAGTATGAGACTATCAGGAACATCATAAAAGAGATCAGACTCCCTCGTATCGTTTTGGCGCTTTTAATTGGTGCCTCCTTAGCTGTTGCAGGAAGCGCCTTTCAAGCAATCTTTGTTAATCCACTCGTCTCTCCCGGTGTCTTAGGTGTTTTATCGGGTGCTTCTTTTGGAGCTGCCCTTGGTATCTTGCTTGGAGTAAGCTGGTTTTGGATCAACATATTTACATTCACCTTTGGCTTTATCGCAGTTAGCATTGCGCTTGTTATCTCGCTTATATATGCGAAGAGGTCTGATTCGATGATTATGCTTGTCCTTGGAGGTATCATCAGTAGCTCACTCTTTGGTGCACTTTTGTCCATCGTCAAATACACTGCCGATCCGGATGATAAACTTCCGGCTATCACCTACTGGCTCATGGGAAGTCTCTCCTATGGAGACTTTAGCATGATAGGTTGGGTAGCAACGCCTATGATTTTAGGAATTTTGGGGATTATCTCTCTCTCAAAATACCTCAATGCACTCTCTATGGGAGATGAAGAGGCAAAAGCACTAGGTGTCAATATCGTTGCTATCAAGCTAAGCATCATCTTCCTTGCGACACTCATCAGTGCACTTAGTGTCGTCATGGCAGGAATCATTGGCTGGGTTGGGCTAATCATTCCTCATATTACTAGGATGATTTTCGGTGCCGAAAATACAAAAGTGGTATTTGCGAGTGCTTTAATCGGCGCGCTCTTTCTCTTGAGTGTCGATAGCATGGCAAGAGTCCTCTTTAGCTTTGAAGTGCCAATCGGGATACTCACAGCCCTCATCGGCATCCCGATCTTTATCATCGCACTGCACAATGCGAATAGGAGCATACGATGATACTAGAAGCAAAAAATATCTCCTTTTCGTATGGCAAAAAAGAGGTGCTAAAGGGCGTTGATTTCTATCTAAAAGATGGTGACATCCTCTCTTTGCTCGGTAAAAACGGGTGTGGGAAGACCACACTGCTTAAGATTCTTCTTGGGATTTGCAAAAGTAGCGGCGAGATAAAACTTTATGGCAAAGACCTAAAATCATATAGTAGAAAAGATATAGCAAAGCTCATAGCCTATATCCCGCAGGTACACAAGATACCTTTTGATTATACGGTTTTTGATGTCGTGCTTATGGGGCGATTACCGCATATTGGACTTTTTTCCAAATATTCACAAGAAGACAAAGATATCGCCCTAAACTCCCTAAAAAGAGTTGGCATGGAAAGCTTTGCGCAGAAGATATACTCCAAAATAAGTGGAGGAGAGCGACAGCTTGTCTTTATAGCAAGGGCCATTGCTCAAAATGCTAAAATAATATTTATGGACGAGCCTATCAACGGGCTTGACTATGGAAATCAAATAAAGTTTCTCAAACTCTTAAAAGATTTTCAAAAAGAGGGATATACATTTTTAAAGACGACGCACTATCCTGATCATGCACTCTACGCTTCAAACAGAATCACCATGATTCAAGATGGAGCTATCTTTAAAGACGGATCGCTTGAAGAGCTCAACGAAAAAAGCATAGAGGCACTCTATGGGGTTGGTGTTGAGATCATTCAAAAAAACGGGTACAAATTTTGTATACCAACATTTTAAGGAGATACTATGGGGTTAATTAAAACAAATTTGGAGTCTATCGATTTTGCAAAACTTTATCAAGAGCAAAAAACAAACTCTACCTTCAAAGGAAAGAGCGGAGAAGATTGGAGTAAAAGAGCTAAAAATTTCAATGAGAATGTTCAAACAAGTAGCTACCCAAAAGAGTTTGTTAGTAAAATAAACTTTGAGGGTGCCGAGAGTCTCCTTGATGTCGGCTGTGGTCCCGGAACAATTGCTTTAGAGGCAGCTCCACATCTTGATGCAGTGTATGGACTTGATTACTCTTCAGGGATGCTCGAGTTTTTAAAAAGTAACTGTGAAGAGAGAGGCATCAAAAACATTACTCCCGTACACAAGTCATGGGAAGATGACTGGAGCGATATTCCAGAGTGCGATATCATCGTTGCCTCACGATCGATGGAGGTTAAAGATATCAAAAAAGCGCTATTGAAACTCAACGATAAGGCAAATAAACGCATCTACATCTCCTTCAAAGCCGGTGGTAGCTTCGTAGAAAATGATATCTTAGCACAGTTAAAGCGAGAGATCATACCAAGGCCGGACTATATATATCTTGTCAACATCCTCCACTCGATGGGAATCTATGCTACTGTGGATTTCTTACCTGCTGAAAACAAAAAGTTTTTAAGCAAAGGTGATGATGAATTCGTAGAAAAAGTGGAGTGGAGCCTAGGAACACTGAGCGACGAGGAGAAAATTATCTTAAAAGAGTACTATAATACAATATATAAATTCAAAAAAGAGGCAAGCTACATACGATGGGCACTTGTCTCTTGGGAGGTAAACAAATAATGAATTGCATTAACACATTTTCACAGTTATCAGACAAAGAGAATAAAAATCATCATCCAAGTTTTACGGATAAAAACTTCAAAGGCCCTCAAGCTTTTATAGACTTCATCTACCCTGAGGTACGATTCCCACCCAAAGAGCTCTATAAGGTTTTAGGCGAAGAGAAGATACGCTATATGGTAAAGTATCATCACGACCTACTTGCAAAAACTAAAGTCGGTAGACTCTTTCCGACCGATAAGGCAAAGTTTGATGAGACTGTAGAAAAAGCCGCTGATTTTTATGTCCAAGCTTTAGGCGGTGATACCATTTTTACAGACAAGCATGGCGAACCCCATCTTAGAAGCAGACATTTTGTAGCGACGATTGATGAAAAAGATAGAGAGATATGGCTGCAAGTTTTTAAAAAAGTTCTTAAAGATATAGATTTTCCGATAGAATATAGACAACCTTTTTGGGACTGGATAGAGGCACTTTCTATTCGCATGATCAATCGTAGAACCACATTTGAATCACCAAAAAGAGTACCATACGACAAAGAACAGTAGAGGAAGTGATATGAATTTTAGCGACGATGAACTTTGGAGATATATACAAGAGGATACCCCTTTTTATGATCTAACCACACACATTCAAGAGATTAGCGGTAAAAAAGCGAGACTTGATATCTATACTAGAGATGAGATTCTCGTCTCTTGCTCTGAAGAAGCCGCAAGAGTGGCTGAACTTTTAGGATGTAAAGTTTTATCTTTTTTAAGCTCAAAACAGCACGCCAAAAAAGGGGATGTGCTGCTCTCTTTTGAGGGTGATTATAACGATATTCACAAAGCATGGAGAAGTGCGCAGATTCTCCTAGAGTATAGCTGCAAGATAGCGACCTATACATATGAAATGCTTGCTCAAATCCGCACTGTCAATCAAAAATGCGAACTGCTTACTACGAGAAAAACATTTCCTTTTGCTAAAAAATTCTGCATAAACTCCGTCATCACGGGCGGTGCACTCCCACACAGACTCAACCTAAGCGAAACTATCCTCTTTTTTAATCACCACAGAGCCGCCTATGACAATACTGAAAATTTCTACAAAGAGATAAAAAATTTTAAGATTAAAGTG
>JARROQ010000044.1:0-8626 GCA_037383745.1 Sulfurovaceae bacterium | reverse complement strand
GCCATCAAACCAAAAATAAAAAGCTTGGTCATAAATCAATTTTGGCTTACTACTTTCATGATATTTCAATTCTGAATCGTGTTCTTCATACTCACCGTGTAAAACTTTAATTTTATTATTATCAACTACTAAATAATCTATATCTTTAGCTTCTCTAAGACCATATAAAGATAAAACAAAACTACTATCAATTAATATTTCATTTGATTCAATATTATTATTTACAATAAAACTCTTAAATTCATTCAACTTATTTTTTACAAAATCTATTTTGTTAGGCTTTGCATAGTTTAAAAAATGAAGTCCATTTTCATGTAAAATCAACCTTGATATTCTTATGGCTTCCTCTTTTGTATCTGTTATGTGAATTGAACTAAATCCTATATTGTAAATTTTTCGTACTTCTTCTTTTATTTCTCTGACTTTTTCTAGACTTTCAGATTGAAAAACTATAATTGTAAAAGGCTCAAAAAAAGGAAAACACTCTATAAGCTTTTGCTGAATACCTTTGTACCCATTTGCCTTATCACCCACCCAATCCATATACTTATATAATTCATATAACAAATTAAATGCTCCATTGGGTGTTAGGCTAATTTTCTTTTTATACACGATGTTTGAAAACTTATCTTCTGCCTCATTTTTACTACCCTTGCCAGATGGCCAAAGAAAAGCTATGTATGTATTTTCAGCATGCTCTATAAACTTTTGGGTTACTATATCTAGCACATCTTCAGATACATTTCTTTCATAAAAGTATTTATAATCACATGTCATAATTGGCAATTTTGTATTTATACATGTAATTTGTTCATTAAGATGAATAGCAGATGCTACTCGATGAGCGCCGTTTATGATAGTGCCTGTTTCTGAGAGCGGGACAAGTGTCTTGCTCTCATCAAACCCATTGTTTTTTATATCTTCATAAGTAATTTCAAAATCTTTTATATATTTTTCAAAACTACTTTTTTCATCATTTCCAAACTCTTCAAAAGACCCAAGAGTTTGAGACTTTATATCTTGATAATAAACTTTTTCTGCTAAATTATTTAATCTATCTTTGTTATCTTTTCATTGTTATAAAAATCTAAAAAATTAGAAATTGGTATAGTAGCCAACTCTACAACACATGTTTGACTATCTTTCCCGCAATGAACACCAGTTCCATCATGACCTATATTTCTAACAAAACTTTTACTAGGAAAAACAGTCATTTTTTCTTGTGTTAGTTGGCTAAAAAGTCTTCTTATTGCCCATGAATCAATTTTTCCTTCTTTTTGCATTATCAACATATCAAGTCTAGGCTTACCTACTTTTTTTAATAACCTCGCGTATGACTTTTTATCTTCAAGAAGGTACATATAAGAATCAATTTTCCAATCAATAGTATTCCATTCTTTTTTCCAAGTTGCCCATCCCCATGATGTACTTATATGTGCAAAATATACTTCGCCTGTGTAATTGTTTGGTATTTTAATGTCAGAATATCCCGATATAGTAAATACTTTCTTCTCACCCTCATAAAATTCCAAAGCCTCATTCATAAACTTTAAAAAATAAGGACTCGTTACAAGATCATCTTCAAGAACTATAATTTTGCCGTATTCATTTACTATCTTCGTTACACCATTTATGATAGAATTTGCAAGTCCCCAGTTTTTTTCCCTCTCGATAATAGTAACTTTTTTAAAGCCATCAATAGTTTTAATATATTCTCGTACTTCATTTACTTTTTGCTCTGTATTTTCATTTTTAGCCGCATCAGAAAAGATAAAAAGCTCACTCTCCTTGGCAAATTCATTTTTTTGCAACGTTTCTACTGTTTGTTTTGTATGTTCTAATCTATTATAAACAAATAGTACTATTGGAGCTAAATTCATTTATTATACCTCTGCTGATAAAAATCATCTTTTATAAATATAACTGTATTGACTGCCTTAGCATAAATAGAGTAATTAAACTGTTTTAAATATTTTGATATTTCGTTCTTTTCAATATCTGATAAACTACCGCCTAAAATCTCTATCAAAATTACTTTAGGTTTATATTTATCGAAATTATTTGATTTTAAGACTATAAAATCTAGTCCTTCAACATCGATAGACAAAAAATCTATCTCTTGATTTTTAGGTAAATTATTATCTAAAATTTCTTCAAGTGTTGCCATTTCAATGTCTTTAGTAAACTTTATAAAATATTTCCCTTTGTCATCCCTTTCTTCTGACAACTCTTTTGAGAACCCATTAAGTGCAGGTTCATTAAAAGCATAATAAGTCAGAACTTGTTTTTTATCTGATACAGGTTTTTCTATATTTATATCTCTTGGACGGATTACATTAAATGGTTTCATACTATCAGGCATCGCATCTATATTTATGCCATTCCAGCCTTTTTTATAAAAAAAGTAAGTATTTGAAAATCTCATAGGATGATGAGCCCCCACATCTACATAAAATCCTATCTGTTGATTTTCAAATAATCTTCTTAAAATCATATCTTCGCCCTCTTGCGAATATGATTTTAAAGCATAACCATCTAAATAGCGATTTTTCATATCAACAAGCTTTTCTTTTACATTTTTTGGCAAAATTATTTTAAGTAGTTTTTTTAACATTTAATATCCTCATAAATAGTAAACTTTTTGATAAATTCAGAAAATTAGTTCTTGTTTTCTTCCAAAAAAACAAACTCAAGTAAGCCGCAACAAAATATGAAATCAAAGTAGCCCATGCAGCCCCTTCAATACCTAAGCTTCTAATCAATATATAATTTAAAAAAATATTAACAACTGCTCCAATCATAGTATTAACTGTTGAAAAAAATTGCAAGTTTTCTGTTAACAGCCACTTGCTACTTGCTACACCTAAAAACACAAACACTCCAGCCCAAATATGTATCATCAATACACTTCCAGCTTGACTATACTGCTCTCCATAAAGAAGATTTACAATCCAATCACTCAAAAATGTCATAGGAAGTGCTATCGCTATCGCTATCCATACCATCAGATCATAGAGCTTTTGGAGTCTGGCATAGTAGAGTGTTTCACTCTGTTTTTTGGCATTAATAATAGCAGGGAAAAGTGAAGAGGCTATCACCATAGGAATAAAATACCAAGCTTCACTAAGTCTTACCGCTGCAGCATACTGGCCTACTGCTTCGCTATCAAGCATCTCTTTTATCATCACTTGGTCTATCTTCATGTAGATAGAGATAACAATACCGGAAAGGATAAGTGGCCATGAGTCTTTTAAGAGAGAAATGGCTGTTTCTCTTTTTAATGTTAAATTTTTAATATTAAACTTTGAATTGTTTTTTATGTAAAAGTAAATAAATCCGCAAGCTAATACAATACTGTCAAATAACACTACCCAGGCAAAAGCGATAAGAGGAGCTTCGTTCAAGATAAGGATGATTTTAATGATACTTGACATGAGTAAACTTATCACATTTGCATAAACTACATATTTTGAGAGCACTTTGCTTTGAAAGTACATATCTACTACATTAAAACTTTGAAATATAGTAGCACTTGCTATGATAAAAATCAATGTGTTTGTATAGTTATCATTAGATGTAAAGTTTACAGCTATAGCCAATATACAAAGCACCATAATGGCCCCAATGAGCTTAAGCCAAAAGACTGTGCCTATGAGCTCGTCTCTTCTTGCATCATCTTTAACTAGCTCTCGCACTACAATGCCATTAAGACCAAGAGTGGCTATGACTGCAAAAAGCCCCACAAAACTCTGAGCATAAGAGAGTAGTCCGAACTGTTCAGGTCCTAAATATCTAGCTACCCATATGCCTACAAAAAGACCTACTGCCATTCGCAGCATCTTCTCCGCAAAAAGCCACGAAGTGTTTTTAAAGTATCTCATAAAACCTTGGTGATTTTGTAGGGATTTTATTTTAGATATCATCAGTTATTCAAATACCACTCATACACGGTTCTAATCCCATCTTCAAGCTCGACTTTATGTCTCCAACCGAGTGCATGTAGTTTGCTTGGATCGGTGAGTTTTACCATAGTGCCATCGGGTTTTTCCGTATTAAAATAAAGTTCTCCTTGAAACCCAATAACTCTTTTAATAGTTTCTGCTAATTCTTTGATGGATATATCTTTTCCCGTTCCTATGTTAATATGCGTATTTCTTATCTCTTTTTCATCTTTATTATAGGTGTCTTTGAAATCTCTATTTTCAAGCAAAAATACGCAAGCATCGGCCATATCTTCACTATAGAGAAATTCGCGTCTAGGCTTGCCGCTTCCCCAAATTTCTACTCTGGAAGCATTATTTAACTTTGCCTCATGTATCTTTCTTAAGAGTGCCGGAAGCACATGAGAAGTCTCTAGATCAAAATTATCATTTGGTCCATAGAGGTTAGTCGGCATAACAGAGATAAAATTTGTTCCATATTGCAAGTTATAGCTTTCGCACATCTTGATACCGGCTATCTTAGCTATGGCGTATGGCTCATTGGTATATTCAAGCGGCGAGGTTAACAGACTATCTTCCTTCATTGGTTGTGGCGCATTTTTAGGGTAGATGCAAGTGCTGCCCAAAAACAAAAGCTTATATACACCATGAACATATGATTGATGAATGACATTGCTTTGAATTTGAAGATTTTCATAGATAAAATCAGCTCTATACGTATTGTTAGCAACTATCCCGCCCACTTTTGCAGCAGCCAATATAACATACTCCGGTTTCTCTTTTTCAAAAAATTCGGCTACGGCATTTAAATCCAACAAGTCTAACTCTTTATGAGTTTTATATACGAGGTTTGTGTAGCCTTTAGATTCTAGATTTTTAACTATAGCAGAACCCACCAAACCACGATGACCGGCTATATATATCTTTGCATCTTTAGCTATCATATTTTCAAGCCTTACTCAAAATAGCTCATAATCTTATAGCCACCTTCTTTGAGGTAGACATCTTTTGTCATCAACTTTAGATCACTCTCCATCATCTCGCTCACTAAATCCTCCAAAGAGTGTTCGCGTTTCCAGCCAAGTTTTTGCTCCGCTTTGGTTGGATCGCCAAGCAAAAGATCAACCTCGGTTGGTCTAAAATATCTTGAATCAACAGCTACAACTTCTTTGCCAAGTGGAAGCTGATATTCTGCATTGGAGCAAGAGAGCACATAGCCTTTCTCATCAACACCCTCACCTTTAAACTCAAGCTCTATGCCCACATGAGCAAATGCCATCTTGACAAAATCTCTCACTGTCGTTGTTTTACCGGTTGCTATGACCCAATCTTCCGGCGCATCAGCTTGAAGAATCATCCACATCATTCGTACATAATCTTTTGCATGCCCCCAATCTCTTTTCGCATCCAAATTACCGAGATAGAGCTTATCTTGTAATCCAAGCACAATCTTCGATGCTGCTCTTGTTATCTTGCGTGTAACAAATGTCTCTCCCCTCACGGGTGATTCATGATTGAAGAGAATGCCGTTGCACGCAAACATATCATAGGCTTCTCTATAATTGACTGTAATCCAATAGGCATACATCTTTGCAACTGCATAAGGGCTTCTTGGATAAAAAGGTGTTGTTTCACTTTGAGGTGTCTCTTGCACCTTGCCATAGAGCTCAGATGTACTTGCTTGATATATCTTTGTCTTTTTTGTAAGCCCAAGCAATTTTACAGCCTCAAGTATCCTGAGCGTACCTACTCCATCTGCATTGGCAACATATTCAGGTGTCTCAAACGAGACATGCACATGACTCATGGCAGCAAGATTATAGATCTCATCAGGCTGCACATCCTGTATGATGCGAGTGAGATTCATACTATCTGTCATATCACCGTAATGGAGGATAAGATTTCTGTTTTCAATATGAGGATCTTGATAGAGATGATCGATCCTATCTGTATTAAAAAGGCTTGTTCTTCTTTTTATACCGTGAACCACATAGCCTTTTTTAAGTAAAAACTCGGCCAAATAACTTCCATCTTGCCCTGTGATACCGGTAATTAGTGCTACTTTTTTATCTTCCATCTATTTAATCCCTTTTAAAATCATCATCATATCTAACGATATCATCTTCGCCGGTATAACTGCCGACTTGAGATTCAATAATTACTAAAATCTTATCGGTCTCATTTGCAAGTCTATGTTTAGCACCGGCTTTTATATATGTAGACTCGTTTTCATTGAGTATAAATATATCATTGTTTAATGTAATAGTCGCTTTACCGCTTACTACCACCCAATGTTCATTTCTAAATTTATGGCTTTGCAAACTCAATCTTTTGCCCGGTTTAACCTCTATCTTTTTAATCTTATAGCCCTCTTTATCTTCCAGTATGGTATATGAGCCCCATGGTCTATAACCTGTGAGATGAGCATTGTGTAGTTGTGTATCTTTTTTCACTTCTTTTACAATCTCTTTAACTTTTTGCCCTGAGCCTTTTTTGCTCACGAGCAGTGCGTCAAGCGTATCAACTATAATCATATCTTCAATATCTATAGTAGCTATTTTTCGCTCATTTCCATAGATCAAATTATTATGAGAATCTATCGAAATATGATTTGGATTGAGCGTATTGTCATTTTTATCTTTTGGTAACTCTTCAAAAAGACTATCAAAGCTTCCGACATCACTCCAGCCAATGTCAGATGCGACAACTTTCACTTTGTCGCTTTTTTCCATAACTGCATAATCGATGCTATCTTCAGGGATTGCACACATAAAATCGTCTTTGATTCGCGATTGATTGTCGGTTACTTGTTCGGCATTGTCAAAAGCTTTTCGAGAAGTTTCATAAATATTTGGTGTATACTTTTTTAACTCTTCTAGGAAAATCCCTGCCTTAAAACAGAACATACCGCTGTTCCAATAGTAATTCCCGGCCTCAAGATACCCAGTGGCGGTATCCAAATCCGGCTTTTCATGAAAAGCATTTACATTCTCACCATTAGCTTCAATATACCCAAAGCCCGTTTCAGCAAATGAAGGCGTAATGCCAAATGTTACAAGATAATCTTCTCCAGCTAACTTTTCTGCTTCTTTGAGTACCTTTTTATATGCAACTTCATCTTTTATTAGATGATCCGAAGGTGTCACCAAAACTATCTCTTCCTCTGGGAGTCCAAAACAAGCCAAGGCAATGGCAGGGGCCGTGTTTCTTCCGAGTGGTTCTAGCAAATATCTATTATTTGTCTTATGGAGCTCTTCTAGTTGATCAAGCGCTAAAAAATACTGCTCTAAATTTGAAACGATAAATTGACCCTCACAAACCTTTGAGTTTCTCTCAACGGTTAGTTGAAAAAGTGATTTGTCATTAAATAGTTTGACAAACTGTTTTGGCATAAGTGTACGGCTTATGGGCCATAGTCTCGTCCCACTCCCGCCACATAAGATAATATTTGTCATAAATAAAGAAACCTTTTATTTTTATTTAATTATAACAATATATTCTTGTTATAGCTATAAAAAGAGTAGAGAAAGAATTTTGTATTTTTGTGTAAAAAAGATATATATTTTATTTGAGATATATCAAAGTTAGCATCTTAAATCATACCACTAAATTGAGTTCGATGATAAATAAATGATTTTAAAAAACTTGTGCATATTTTTGCGACACCATTTCCCAGATATACTCTTTATATGCAATATCTCTCATATCGGATGCAATATCTTCAAGCTCTTTCTTATCTAGATTGCGCAGTAATGTTTCGAGTTCAACCATATCTTTGAAATAACGCGCTTTTGCTTGTGTACTCACTCTATTGTATGCAACATCAAAAGCAAATATTGGCAGACCAAGATACGTGGCTTCTACCAAAGAAGGATTTGTTCCACCTGCGCTATGTCCATGAAGATAAAGATAGCAATTGCTTCTTAACTGTTCTAAGATGTTGCTTTCATAAATGGCATCGAGAAGATGAATGTGACTATGCTCGGAGAACCTTTCCCTAAGAGTACAACTATATTCACTATTTTCCCAATTGCCTACAATTATCAAATCTAATGTTTCACAACGGCTAAAGGCATCCAAAATGATATGAATATTATTTTCAGGCTCAATCCTGCAAACACTAAAAGCATACTTGTTTTTCAAAAAGGTATATTTTTCCAATAGCGCATCACTGATTGGCAATTTCTTTACATGGTCAGCCCCATATGTTATAAGTTTGCTCTCTACTCCATATTCGTCAAAGACATAGTCTTGTATTATTTTATTATCACTAATGATAATATCTGCCCATTTAACTGCCAGCTTTTCAGAAAATTTTAAAAATACACGAGCAAACCTTCCCCACTTCTCTCGTCTCCACTCCAAACCGTCTATATTGACAACTATCTTTTTGTGGCTAAAAAATTTGACAAAAGGCAAAACAATGCAACCGGATACTCCCAATACTAAAAGTGTATCTGATGACCTTAAAGCTTTAAAAATCGAAATAATATCATAAGGAATACTCTGTACCCCATTTGCGCTAAGATTTATATAGTGTAGTTTTGCTCCTAGATAACTCTCGAGTCTCTCATCATAATTTTTAGCACTACAGTAGACGGTAAAATCATACTTATCTCTCAAATAATACACTAAATACTGCGCAAGTGTTTCAAACCCCCCATACTGTGCGGGCAAACCGACAG